>JBCDJA010000073.1:0-9010 GCA_038748465.1 Pseudomonadota bacterium | reverse complement strand
TGGCCCCGCCCACCGCTCCTGCCGCCAGGAGTGCGCCCGCCGGGGCGAGAGCAAACGCATCGCGCCGCGTCACGCCGCCTTGTGCCTGGTGTTTGGCTTTTGGGTTGTTCGTTGATTGGACCATTGTTGCCTCCCCGTTCATTTGACCTTCAAATCCGCGCGATGGTACACGCCCGCGCAGGCGCATGCACCGGCCTCTGTCACAAATCGGCGGGTTTGCCGGGCTGACGGGCTGGGCTAGTGGATTTTCCGATTTTTACATTTGGGTGTGCGCGTTGCGGGCAACGTCGGAACCAAATGTTAAAATCAATCCACTAGAGCCAGCCGGCGTCCCTATTCGCCGCCCACCGCCTCTGCCGGCACCGACAAGCGAGGCCCGGCGATGATTTTGTCGTCATGCAAGGCGTCGATCTCCCCATCTGAGAAACCCACCTCATGCAAGAGTTCATCCGTGTGCTCACCGAGGGATGGCGCTCTGCCGGGGACCTCCCGCGCCGCCGCACCGAAATTGATCGGCGTGCCGGGCACCAAATATCGGCCGATACCCGGATGATCGAGCATGCTGAACAAGGGGTTGTCGAGCGAACAATCCGGGTCCTCGTCAACCACTTGCTTGAACGAGCGGAAGATACTCCACGTCACCCCATGCTCATCGAAATTTGCCGCAAAATCCTCGATCCGGCGGGCCTTGAACCACGGCTCCAAAATTGCCGTGATTTCCTTATGGGCTTTCCAGCGGTGCCCCTCCAGGGCCAGGTTGAGCCCAAGTCGCAGGCCCAGATCCTCCATTTCTTCCTGGGTGTGGGTCGCAGCTCTAAGGCCGTCCCATTGCCTGTTCGTCAGACCCACAATCATGACCCGGCGTCCATCGGCGGTTTCAAAATCCTCTGCATAGGCTCCATAAAGGGCATTGCCGACCTTCGGCCGGTCGACATTATTGATCATCACCTCACCGAGGATACCAAGATCGCCGAGGGTTGCGAGCGCCACGTCTTTCAGCGCAACATCGATGACCTGCCCTTCCCCGGTAAGGCGGCGGTGCCGCTCGGCCGCGAGTAGGCTGAGAGCCGCCATATGCCCAGTTGCGATGTCCCAGGCCGGCAGCACATGGCCCACCGGATCGGAAGATCCCTCAGGTCCAGTGGCGGTAGGAAAGCCAACCGAGGGATTGACGGTGTAATCGACGGCCGGGCCGCCATGCCTGTCCCCTTTAACGTGAACCATAATGAGGTCCTCGCGATGCTCACGAAGGCTCTCATAGGACATCCATCCGCGCACCCGCAAATTCGTGACATAAAAACCGCAATGCTCGCCGGGGGCACAGATCAGCCGGGTGACGATTTCCTGGCCACGCGGGGTCGCCATGTCGACGGCGATAGAGCGTTTGCCTTTGTTCAAACCGGCCCAAAACAGGCTTCTGTTCTGAGCGGTCACAGGCCAACGATGGAAATCAAGCCCCCCGCGGATCCGATCAAAGCGGATCACATCGGCGCCCATTTGGGCTAGCGTCATGCCACAAAGCGGTGCGGCCACAAAGGCCGATCCTTCGACAATCCGTAAGCCCTGTAAAATTTTGGCCATAGCAAGCCCTCCCCTTGGGCACCTTGGCCCGATTGCTGTTGCATTGTGGGCAGATCGAGTGTCTGCCTTAGGATCGGAAGGTCAGGCAGGCCTTCATGCCAATCGCGCCCTCGCCGTTAGCCGTGTAAAGATCAATGGAGTGTTTCTCGGTTTGCAACCCGGTCAGGGTCACTTGATGGAAGTCGAACAACGGCCGCATTGCCCGAAACTCAAATCCGGCAAGCGCGCGATCGCGCTGCCGACGCCGCCCTGCCTCGAACAACAAAAGCGCCTGAAGCGGGCCATGCACCACCAGGCCAGGATACTTCTCCCGTTCCATCGCATAAGGACGATCATAGTGGATGCGGTGCCCATTAAAGGTGAGCGCGGAAAACCGAAACAGGAGAACCGGGTCAATGGGGACCGTGTCGGTCCAATCCCCTTCGGGCACCTGTTTTGCAGGCGGGGGTTTGAACGTCTCCGGGATCGCGACATAAACGATGTCTTGCTCCTCGGTGATACAGACCTCGCCCGCGCGCTTGATCTCGTGACCGACCGTGAGCAGCACCAATGGGCCCGCACGGCTTTCCTTCGGATCGACCGAAAGGATCGTCGAGGTGCGTTCGAGGGTATCGCCAAGCTGAAAGGGCGCCTGAAACGACAGCCGCCCGCCCGCCCACATGCGCCGCTCAAGCGCAATGGGGGGCAGGAACCCGCCCCTGGCCGGATGCCCGTCCGGCCCAACCGCACTCATGGGAACCACCGGCAAAAAACTGAGCCAGGCCCAAAGCGGTGGGACCCATGCCGCCCCTTGCCTCGCCGATCCGATATCCGTGCCAAGGGTCGCCGCCAGGGCCTTGATCCGAAAGGGGTCGACGGTATCGGTCATCGTTTCAGATCGTCCGACCCAATCGCGATAGTCTATCGAGGTGTCAGCCTGTGTGCCCATATAAATCCGTAGAGGGAATGTGGTTGTTAAAGCATCGTGCGATCAATCTTTGCGAATGGTGAGCGCCGGATTATGCCCAAAAAAGTTGTGGGGCATAATGTGGATGCTTTTCCAGTCAGTGGACATGACCGGCCAATCCTCAACCCGCGGCACATGATGAAAACCAGCGGTAAACCAGGTCACGACATCGGCATCTGTTAGGCTTCGATTTGCTTTGACCCATTCAGGAAGCGAATCCGACCCATCGCTTTGGAACGCAAATTTGCCCCCCGCGTAGCGCTGCGCGGGATCGTAAGGGGTGTTCCAAACGCTGTACTCGACATAGGCGTTGCGTTTCATCGCAAGGTCGCCGGCATAGTCGAACGGTCCGTAGGCCACGCTGCCGTGATGGATCATATAGCCGGGATGATGTCCGAGGACGCCTTTATTCTCCATATTCATCACATGGTAGAACTGGCGCTTGGCAGCGCTGATCGTGTAGCGGGCATCCAATTCGCTCTCAGGCATTGTCTTCTTGACAGACCACATCGACCGCGGGGCCCCCTCGGCGCGGTCTGCGGCAACAATCTCCATGAGGCCAAACCGGTTCTTGGGCTGATCGATATCAAAATCGAAGCGAAAATTGAAATAATGGTCGTGGTTGGGGGCAACGAGCTTCGGGGCAATTAACGTTCCGTAGGCTGTATCCTCGGCCGCGGTCTCATCGTCCATTGAGGTGGATTTGACCCCCTTCACGACGTCGATGCCGGTTGCGCCGATCTTGACCCAAATTTCACCGTTCTGCTTGAAACGATAATCAATGAGATAGTCGTAATTGCCGACAGCCGAGGCGGTGCGCACCACAAGCTCGGTTTCGGGCCGACCATCGGCCGGCACGAACCCCTCCTCCCCCTCGCCCTGGGCGAACACCTCAAAGTGGCGCCAGGCCGGATCGCCGATGTTCCGCTCAAAGATACAAATTGCATTGGGGATCTCGAGCGCAGACCCATTGTCGGCATTGACAAGAGCGGGCAGATAGGTCGCATAAGCCGGGCAATCGACCCGCGGCGTGAGGGGTGTGAGAAACAACCCGAAACCGTATTCGCCGCTGTCCATATAGGTGCGCCAATACCACCCCTCGCTTGGGTCCATATAAGGCACAAACACCTCAGACAGATGCGCCTGATACAGAACAGACCGCCAGGCCTCTCCATCTTTGACGTCAATATTGGACAAGACGAGGCCAGGGCGCTTGTCCGTACGCAGACGCATGCGCCAAATGTCCCAGGTCAGGGCATGCCCATCGAGCGTGTAATTGGGCCGACCGTCCTGAAGCAATTTGGCAGAATTGGGTGCGGGACGCAGCGGCATGCGCGCGGCAACCTCATCCTCCGAATAGCCCCACTCGTCTTCGGCAATCGGTACCACATCTTCATCGACGACCCGCAGCACCTCGCGCTTGCCGATGTCAACGACCGCAAACAAGCCCTCGATCGGTTTTGCGTAAAAATTGCTGCCGTCGGGAAGTTTGTAGCACGGCACTTTCATCAGCCGTCGGCCATCTTCTTCCCCGGTCTTGAAATTACCGGCCGTCGCAGGCAAACAAAAAACATCGTCCGGCCCAAGGCCCCGCTTCTCAAGGCCCGCGGCCATCTCCTCATGCTGCGGGGCAAGCGAGACCGCGTCTAGAAACTCAGCCAACAACACCATCGGCTCGCCGGCAGCTGGCCCAATTTCCTCAACGGCGCCCTCGGTCAGGTTGACGACGGCAAGCTTAAACCCGCTTTCATCCCCAAACTGAACTTCAACCCGGCGATCGAGGGGGGTCTGCCCGTCCCATGCCAACACCTCGGCCTTGGCAGGCTCGACAAGCTCGATGAGCGGATAAAGGGTTTGTTCATTTGCCAGCTCGTTGCCGCGCAGGATTTCAACCGTCCGGTCAAACTCCTCTGCCGACAAACCATCGAGGGGGTGTTGATTGTCCGCAGCGTGAGCCGTGGCGCCCACCATCAGGCTCGCGGCAATTATCATTGCAGCACGTTTCATGGACGGCCTCCCAACCGATCATTGTATTGTCCAAAGCCTAGAACAACACCCGATCGAATGGAAAGGCCGTGTCCAAAAATGTCTCGGGGCGGCTTGATAAAGGTGTTCAAAATCAACCGGAAGCCCGCAACCGCCCGGGGCGCTCGTCTGCTCTGGGCGCGTGCGTGACGCGCCTTAGCCCCCACCGGGATTGGCCATAAGCGGGGTCGGCAATAAGGAGCCGGTGCGAAAATTGGCGAGGGTCTGGCGGGGCGAGCG
This sequence comes from Pseudomonadota bacterium, assembly GCA_038748465.1. Classification (GTDB taxonomy): domain Bacteria; phylum Pseudomonadota; class Alphaproteobacteria; order M2410; family M2410; genus JBCDJA01. The sequence continues at coordinate 4,218 of JBCDJA010000073.1, read as the reverse complement.
CCGGTTATGCCAAGAGGCGTTCGGCTTGCTGCACCGCATCAAGAGCATCGGTCGCGGCAAAATCCGCCGCCATGGATTGGCACAAGTGAGAGGTGTTCGCGATTGCCGGCCCGCCGATGCAGATCTTTAAGTCTGGGTTCAGGGATGCGTTGCGAAACCGCAGGCCTGCTCCGGCCAGGTGGGTCGCATTCGATTGGGTTCCGACGGAAAGTCCCATCAAGTCGAAGCGCTCCTGGGACAAGCGGTCGAGAATGGCCGGCTCATTGCACAATTCATCCCCGCCGACGACCTCCCATCCGGCGTTCTCGAAAGCGATTCCCACGATCAGCAGGCCGAGCGTGTGTTGCTCGCCCACGGCGCGCGCGAGCAAAACTTTACGTGGAGCGAGCCCGTTGCCGCTCAGTCCGTTGCCGCCAAATCCGTTGTTGGGGGATAGCTCGGCACCACCTCTGTAGACTGACACCAAGCCCTTCAAACGGCCACTTGCAACCGTTACATCGATAAAACTGACCTTATCTTCCGCCCACAGCTCACCCAGTTTAAGCGCCACGGGCTCGACAATCGTTTTGCAGACGGCCGAAAATGGTATGGGGAGTGACGCAAACCACGTTTCAGCACGCGCTAAGTCGCGTTTGTCGCCGTGGAGGATAACCGACAACACGGCCTCTATTTGCTCAGTGCAAGTAAGGCTCGCGAACTCCCGGTCCGCGCCATTCTCGGTTGTTGGCTGTGCGCCGATTATCAGCTCGGCGTCGGTTATCAGCTCGGCGTCGTTTATTGGCTCAGCGGCGTTTATTAGCTCGGCGTCGATCATTGGCACGGCGCGCCTCCCCACTAAGTGCGGCCCGACGGTCTCGCGTATCACCGCCTCTAAGATCGAGCGAGGGGCCCGCCCCGCGCAAGACGGCGGCGCAACACTGATCCGGGCATCCGATAACTTATACAAACAAAGATATCCTGATCGACCGCCCGGGTTCTTGCCGTTTTCGGTCATGATCGCACTGAGATGATGAGATGGCGGAATCCACCCCTTCGACTACCGTAAGTCGACATCAGCAAAATAGCGAGCGTTAATTAAGTATTCGGCAAAAAACCGAAGTACTCATTTTTAGAGTATTGTATAATTTCTAATCTTGCCTGAGTTGTGCTCTCGTCAAAGCGCGGCCCTCGCATAGGGCGCCTCGGCCTCCAACGCATCGAGCACGGTTTTGCAAATGCCGTCGCTGTGAAGGCCGGCCGCCTGATACATCGCCTCGGGGCTCGCCTGATCGACGAAGCAGTCAGGCAAAGTCATTGTCCGCACACGCACGGCCCCATCAAGCAATGCGTTTTCGGCGAGGTCGTGCAGCACGAGACTGCCAAAGCCGCCTTTTGCGCCCTCTTCAAGGGTCACCAAGACTTCGTGTTCTTGCACCAACGTGTGCAGCAGCCCGCGGTCGAGCGGCTTGGCAAATCGCGCATCGGCAATCGTGGTCGATAATCCCATGGCATCTAAGGTGCGGGCCGCCGTCCAGCACGCATCGAGCCGAGCGCCCAGCGACAGCAAGGCAACCGTTCGCCCATATTTTACGATCCGCCCACGACCGATCGGCAAAGGACGCGGCTTGTCCGGCAGGGGAACCCCAACGCCCTCCCCGCGGGGGTAGCGAAAGGCAATTGGCCCGTCGCCATGGGCGGCCGCCGTTGCCACCATATGCGCCAGCTCCGCCTCGTCTGCCGCAGCCATCACGGTGAAATTGGGCAGAGCACTGAGATAGCCGAGATCGAAAGACCCGGCATGGGTGGGCCCATCCGCGCCCACAAGGCCAGCCCGGTCGATGGCAAAGCGCACGGGCAAACCCTGGAGCGCAACGTCATGGACGACCTGATCGTATCCGCGCTGAAGAAACGTTGAGTAGATCGCGCAGAACGGCTTCATGCCGCCAGCTGCCAAGCCGGCCGCGAATGTGACGCCATGTTGTTCTGCGATCCCAACATCGAAGGTGCGCTCGGGAAACTGTTTGGCGAAGAGGTCCACCCCCGTGCCGCCGGGCATGGCGGCCGTAATGGCAACAATTTTATCGTCCGCCTCCGCAAGCTCGGCGAGGGTTTGCCCGAAAACCTTTGTGTAGACGGGGGCCTTGGGCGCCTTTTTTTGTTGCTCGCCGGTCACGACATTAAACGTCGCCACGCCATGGTATTTATCGGCTGCCCCCTCTGCCGGGGCGTACCCGGCGCCTTTCTCGGTGCGGGCATGGACAAGCACGGCACCGGTTGCCTCGGCATTCACGGTACGAAGCGTTTTCAACAAGGCGGGCATGTCGTGCCCATCAACAGGTCCGACATACTCAAACCCGAGTGCGGTAAAGAGGTTCTCCCCAGTCCCAGCCTGCTCGGCCGGCCCGGCTGGCTCGCTGGCCTTCGCGTCCTCCGGCCTTGGCGCCCGCCCTGCCAGGCGGCGGAGATGATGGGACAGGGCGCCAACCGGCGGTGCGATTGACATATCGTTGTCATTGAGGATGACGATCAACCGGTGGCCGAGCGCTCCGGCATTGTTCATGGCTTCATAGGCCATACCCGCGGACAAGGCGCCATCGCCCACCACGCAAATCACATCGCCCTGATCGCCGCCTAATTGGCGCGCGACGGCAAATCCGAGGCCTGCCGACATCGCGGTCGAGGAATGGGCGGCGCCAAAGGGATCGAACGCACTCTCGGCGCGCTTCGTAAAACCCGAAAGCCCGTTTTCCTGGCGCAAGGTCCACATTCTCTCGCGTCGGCCGGTCAAGATTTTGTGGGGGTAGCATTGGTGCCCCACGTCCCAGATCAGCTTATCGCGCGGCGTGTCGAAGACCGCATGAAGCGCCACGGTGAGCTCAACGACCCCAAGGCTCGAGCCAAGATGGCCCCCGGTCTTGGACACAATCCGGATCGTCTCATCCCGCAGCTCACTGGCGAGTGTTGCCAGAGCCCCATCGCTCAAGGATTTGAGATCTGAGGGGTGGGCGATCCCGTCGAGAAGCGGCGTTGCAGAGGGAAAAGAGCGGGTCTCGTCGGCCATATCCATGGGCATCTCCTTGGCCGGTCGCTTGCGGGCCGGTCCATGGCGATCGATTGTCGGGTGGATTGCGCTTAATGTAAATTCTTTTTGACAGAAAAAACGTCAATTGAAATTGACGGTGCGGAAGCCCTCCCCCGCGTTGCAATTCATGAAGGCGTGTATCACTCTCTCCTGGCGTCAATCCCCATTGACACCAAGACGGTTAAGCGAGCGATCCCTCCATGAAGGCACCTTTCCCCTTTTCGGCACTGGTCGGCCAAGACGACATGAAAACCGCCCTGTTGCTGGCGGCAATCGACCGCTCACTCGGCGGGGTGCTGGTGTTTGGCGACCGGGGAACTGGCAAATCGACGGCTGTGCGGGCGCTTGCTGCGCTGCTGCCCAAGATTTCAGTCGTCAAGGATTGCCCCTATGGCAGCGACCCGGCAACGCCCGCAGAGGACTGCCCCAGTTGCTCAAGCCAACCCAAAGCCAAGCGCGCGGCCACGAAAGTCCCCACCCCCGTTATCGACCTTCCCCTGGGCGCCACCGAGGACCGGGTGGCCGGAGCGCTTGACCTGGAGCGCGCGCTCGTTGCCGGCGAAAAGGCCTTCGAGCCAGGCCTGTTGGCCAAAGCCCATCGCGGCTTTCTCTATATTGATGAAGTCAATTTGCTGGAGGACCATTTGGTCGACCTGCTGCTCGATGTGGCGGCCTCCGGCGTGAATGTGGTTGAGCGCGAAGGGCTGAGCCTGCGCCATCCAGCGCGTTTTGTGCTGGTCGGCAGCGGTAACCCCGAGGAAGGCGAGCTGCGGCCGCAATTGTTGGACCGGTTCGGCCTGTCGGTAGAGGTTGCCTCGCCGACCGATTTGGGCCAACGGGTGGAGGTCGTCCGTCGGCGCGAAGCCTATGAGCGCGATCCGGAGGGCTTTGCCGCGCAATGGAAGTCCAAAGAACGGTCCCTCCGCACCCGGATTAGCAAGGCAAAAACCGCCGTCGAAACCGTGACGGTGCCGGATCCGGTGCTGGAGAAAGCCGCTGAGATGTGCCTGAGACTTGGGGTCGACGGCTTGCGCGGGGAATTGACCTTGATGCGTGCTGCGCGGGCGCGCGCCGCCCTCGAAGCGCGCAAGGCTGCGACCCTGGCAGATCTGGTGGCCGTGGCCCCCATGGCCCTTCGCCATCGCCTGCGCCGCGAT
>JBCDJA010000072.1:0-9027 GCA_038748465.1 Pseudomonadota bacterium | reverse complement strand
GCGCGCTCGGTTGAAGTCGTGGGCCCGTTTGGTTTGCCGCGATAGCGCTCTGACAACGTAACAACCCCAACGGGCAAGCTTGTCCACGCCGCGATGGGAAGCGCTTCGCCAGGCGCCGTCGCCACGGTGAGATCGAGCCAAATGAGCTCCGTGCTGCCACCGCCAATATCAAACACCAACGCGACATCGCAGGCGGGGTCGACGAGGGGGGCGCAGCCGGCAGCTGCGAGCTCGGCTTCCTCAGCCGGGGTGATGATCTCAAGGTCGATATCGGTCTCAGATTTCACCCGCTGCAAAAACGCCTCGCCATTGCTTGCCAGCCGGCACGCCTCCGTGGCGATGGCCCGGACATGGGTCGCTTGGCGCCGTTTGATCTTGCTGGCGCAAATCTTGAGCGCATCGATCGTGCGCTGCATGGCACGGTCAGACAGGGTGCCATGGGCCTTCACCCCCGCTCCCAAGCGAACCGTGCGGGAGAATGCGTCGATGACCCGGAATGTGTCGGAGGCCTGGCGGGCGATCAGCAGCCGGCAATTATTGGTTCCAAGATCGACGGCTGCATAAACAGGCAAGCCGTGGTCTGGCTTGGCGCCGGAGCGGCCAGGAGGCTGTTTGCGGCGCGCAGGCCTGTCGCGCGCTGGGCCCTCACGCAACGGACCCTCACGCGATGGACCGTCCCGCGATAAGCGCTCACCCGCTTTCTCGCACTGGCTTTGCGACGGGGCCGGAGGATCGGCCGGCGGCGCATCCGTCGGGGTGGTCGTGGCCTGGGTGGCGCTCGCCTTTCGAGCGCCGCTCCGTCCCATCGCCTTGCCAAGCCCAGCCCGTGATCGTCTTCTTCTCGGCTTTTTGCCGGACACGTCTGTCACCACGCTGTACACAGCCAAGGCGCTGAACGCCTCGGCCTGCCGCCCTTCCCATGGCCCGAGCGATAGGGTTTGGATTGGCATCGCTCTAGGGCCGAAATGCGGCGCTGAATTAAGGGGTCATCGCTTACCTAGCACACGGTCGGGGGCGGATGAACCGGCTAGACGGGTCTGGGACCGGTGAGGCCCCCTCGCGCGGCGCGTCTTGGCAACACATGAGGAGACAGGACCATGGCCCATGGTGAGTTTGTTTGGACCGATTTGTCCGCACGCCAGCCCGCACAAGCCGAGCGCTTTTACGGCGCGGTGTTTGGCTGGACATTCGCCCCCACCGCGCAACCGGACGGGTCGGCTTATGCCATCGCATCGGTCGCCTCAGGCCCCGTTGCAGGCGTTTTTGAGATGCCCGCAAAATTCCAGCAAATGGGACTTCCAAGCTTCTGGATGCCCTATTTTCAGGTGGAGGACCTGGACCGCGCCTGCGAGAGCGGCGTTCAAGGCGGGGGCAAACTCGAGCTGGGGCCGACCGATTGGTCGAAGGGGGACCGGATCGCCCTTTTGCGCGATCCGCTTGGAGCGGGCTTTACCCTTTACGAGGGCAAGGGGCTGACAGCCGACCGGGCCTCGCGCCGCCTAAGCCAGGCAAACGGCCTTGGCTGCTCTCTCTACGTGTCAGATCCGGCAGCTGTGACAGTGTTTTACGAGCATGTCCTCGGATGGCAGATCTCGGGCGCCAGCGCGCTGGATGGATCGCTTGTCGCATCGAGCCGCGCCGGCGACCCGGTTGCCCACATCGTTCCGCTGACCGACGCCTTGCGAGGGGGCTATGAGTTTTGGGGGGTTCATTTTCCGGTCGAAGACCTTGCGACCGCGACCCGCGCAATCAAGGCAGCGGGGGGCAGCATCGACTATCAAGATGCGGAGGGCCCGCTTACCCTTGCAAAAGATCTCGACGGCGCGGCGTTTTTTCTTGTGCCGAGCACAGCCCCCGGCTCCGCCCGAGCCCCAACGCGAGAAGGCCGGGCAAACCCCGGAGCGAAAAAGCCTGCGCTCAAGTGGAAAACGTTGCTCGGGCTTGCGCTGATCTATGCGGCGGTGGTGTTTGAGCAAAACTGGGTGTGGGGCCTTCTCTTCCTCCTCTGGACGGTGCCAGCCCTGCGTTCGGGCGAAACGTTCTTTGTGGAACCTATCAATCGCCGTTCAAATCCATGGACTTACTGGGCTTTGATCATAACTTGGATCGGGCTGAGCGCGCTCTTGATCGCTGCGGATCTCTGGCCGTCCCTCGCGTAGGGGCCGCCTTGGCTGGGCGCCGTCTCAGACTCTCCGTCTGCAACGCCCCGAGGCACAAAAACCCTCCGCCCCCCGACAGGATGGGTATGGCAGGCCACTCTTTGTGACCAGGCGGGCGGCCCAAATGCCTAGAACGCTTGACAAATCAGCGTCAGCGGAAAGGATCGAAGGCAAGCCAGAGTCTTCTCACGCCCGCCCCCGGTGCCCATGTTCGGCTATATCCTTCGGCGATTGCTGATCGCCATCCCCACTCTCTTCGTGATCATCACTGTCGCCTTCTTTATGATGCGCGCCGCCCCAGGCGGCCCCTTTGACGGCGAACGCAAATTGCCGCCGGAGGTCGAGGCTAATATCAAGGCCGCCTATGACCTCGATAAGCCGCTGATCGTTCAGTATGGAAAATATCTTGGCGGCGTGATCCAGGGCGATTTCGGCCCCTCTTTCAAGCAAAAGGACTTCACGGTCACGGAGCTGATCGGCCAGGGCTTCCCGGTGAGTCTGAGGCTTGGGCTTTCAAGCCTCCTCTTTGCCCTCGCGGTGGGCATTACCTTGGGCTCGTTTGCCGCCCTCAATCAGAACCGGCCGGCCGATTACACGGTCATGAGCGTGGCGATGGTTGGCATCACCATTCCCGCCTTCGTCACCGCACCGATCCTCACTCTGTTTCTCGGCGTCTATTGGGGCCTCCTGCCCGTTGCCGGCTGGAATGATGGGGCGTTGCGCAACATGATCTTGCCGGTCTTTACCCTGGCCTTGCCGCAGATCGCGGTGATTTCGCGGCTGGTGCGCGGATCGATGATCGAGGTGCTGCGCTCCAATTATGTGCGCACCGCCCGGGCGAAAGGCTTGCCGGAATTCCGCGTCGTGTCCCAACACGCCTTTAAGGCCGGGCTCTTGCCCTTGGTGAGCTATTTGGCGCCGGCGACGGCGGCCGTGACCACCGGGTCGGTGGTCATCGAGCGGATCTTCGACCTGCCCGGGATTGGCGATTATTTCGTCTCTGGAGCGCTTAATCGCGACTACACGTTGGTGATGGGCGTGGTGATCCTTTATTCAGCGCTCATCATTGTGCTGAACCTCGTCGCCGACGTGGCGTATTCCTTTCTCGATCCCCGCGTGAGGGCCGGCCAATGATTTTCCCCTGGAACCGGCGAACCGCCACGCTGATGGAAGAGGCGGCCGATGTGGAAGGCCGCAGCCTGTGGGACGATGCGATGCGGCGCCTGCGGGCCAACAAGCTCGCTATGGGCAGCCTCTATACCCTCGGCGCCATCATCATTCTGGCGCTGTTTGCCCCGCTCATAAGCCCCCATGCGTTCGACAAAGTGTCCTTTATTTGTGGGCAAATCCTTGCCCCGCCGACCATGGCCGGCTTTCACCCCTTCGGCACGGATGGGGCGGGCCGCGACCTCTTTGTTCGCACGCTTTACGGCGCCCGCATCTCCTTGGCGGTGGGTCTCATCGCCACCTCGGTTGCGCTCACTATCGGTATTCTTTATGGCGCTATCGCCGGCTATATCGGCGGGGTCGTGGACAATGTCATGATGCGGATCGTCGACGTGCTCTACGCCGTCCCCTTTATGTTTTTCGTGATCATCCTGATGGTCGTCTTTGGCCGAAATTTCGTTCTCTTGTTCCTCGCCATCGGCGCAGTGGAATGGCTCACCATGGCCCGGATCGTGCGCGGCCAAACCCTGTCGATCCGCAAAAAAGAATTCATCGAGGCGGCAGAGGCGGCCGGCCTGGGGCGGCTGCAAATCATCGCCCGCCATGTGATCCCGAATGTCATTGGCCCAGTGATTGTCTATGTCACCCTCACCATCCCCGCGGTGATTCTGGCTGAGAGTTTTTTGAGCTTTTTGGGCCTTGGCATCCAGGAGCCCCTCACCTCCTGGGGCGTCTTGATCGCCGAGGGCAAGGACGAGCTGGAGACCGCACCTTGGATGCTGATCTTCCCGGCGATTTTCATGGCGGTGACGCTGTTCTGCTTCAACTTTATCGGCGACGGGCTGCGCGACGCGCTCGACCCGAAAGACCGGTAGGGACGTTTGCCCATGAGTGTTGCTGAAGCCATGCCGGCGCCGACCCGCGAGCTTGTGCTGACCGCGCAAGACCTGTCCGTCACCTTCGATACCCCAGACGGTGCCGTCCACGCGGTCAAAGGCGTCAGTTTGGATGTCGCGGCCGGCGAATGCCTCGGCATCGTTGGGGAAAGCGGCTCAGGCAAAAGCCAGCTCTTTCTGTCGATCATGGGGCTTCTCGCCAGCAACGGCGCGGCTGCGGGCAAGGCGCAATTTAAAGGCGCTGACATCCTCAATCTTTCGCCCCAGGCGCTGAACGCCTATCGCGGGCAGAAGATGACGATGATCTTCCAAGATCCGCTCACCTCGCTCACGCCCCACATGAAGATCGGCCGGCAACTCATTGAAGTGCTGACGATCCATCAAGAGTTAACCCGCGGCGAAGCGGAACGGCGGGCGCTTGAGATGCTGGAGAAGGTGCGCATCCCCCTCGCCGCCCGGCGCATGAACCAATATCCCCACGAATTATCGGGCGGCATGCGCCAACGGGTCATGATTGCCATGTCCCTGCTGTGCGATCCGGATCTCCTCATCGCCGATGAGCCCACAACCGCGCTCGACGTGACGGTGCAGGCGCAAATCCTCGATCTATTGCGCGAGCTGAAAGACGATCTCGGCACGGCCATTGTGCTGATCACCCACGATATGGGCGTTGTTGCCGGGATATGCGACCGCATCAACGTGATGCAGCATGGCACCTTCGTTGAAACGGGCACGACGGACGAGATTTTTTACCGCCCGCAGCACGACTACACAAAAATGCTGCTGGCGGCGATGCCGCGGATCGATGAGCCGGCCAAAGCGGGCCCCGACATCGCCCCGCCTGATACGGTGGACACGGACGGGCCGCCCCTCCTGACCGCCCAAGACGTGAAAGTGCATTTCCCCATCCGCACCGGCGGTTTGCTGTTCGGCCAGTACACGCCCCTGCGGGCCGTCGACGGCGTCTCGTTCTCGCTGCAGCGGGGCGAAACCCTGGGGATCGTCGGCGAAAGCGGGTGCGGGAAATCCACCCTGGCCCGGGCGGTGCTGCAATTGGTGACGCTTTCGGGCGGCAGCGTGGTGTGGGCCGGCGCCGATCTCGCCGCGAAATCGAAACCCCAAATCCGTGATCTGCGAGAAGAATTTCAGATCGTCTTCCAATATCCGCTGGCCAGCCTCGACCCGCGCATGACCATCGGGGAAAGCATCGCCCAACCGCTGCGCCGATTTAAACCAGAGCTTGAGCCTGAGGCCATCAAGGCTGAGGTGCGCGGCATGATGGTGAAAGTCGGCCTCGAGCCGCGCTGGATCAATCGGTACCCGCACGAATTCTCTGGCGGGCAAAACCAGCGCGTTGGCATTGCCCGGGCCATGATCTTGAAGCCCAAAATGATCGTGTGTGACGAGGCCGTCTCCGCGCTTGATGTATCCATCCAAGCGCAAATCCTGAAACTGCTGCTCGACCTGCAAAAGGAATTCGGCCTGTCGATGCTGTTTATCAGCCATGATTTGTCTGTGGTGCGGCAGATCTCGCACCGGGTGATGGTGTTGTTCTTGGGGCGGATTGTTGAGCTTGCCGACCGGGATCAGATCTATGACGATCCGCGCCATCCCTACACCCAAACGCTCATTTCGGCTGTGCCGATCCCCGACCCGGTGAAGGAGCGGGCCAAGGTTCGCCTCAAATTGCCGGGGGAACTCCCCTCGCCCCTCGATCCGCAAGCGGGGCTCTATTTTATGCCGTCAAAGCGGGTGGACCTGCCGGACCCGCCGCCGGCGAGCTTTGAGCCCTATCAGCCGCGCCTTGAGGAAGTGACGCCCGGCCATTTTGTTGCCGAACACGATCCCTATACGCCGCCTCAGACCTGACCCTCGCATGGGAGCCTTGACGTTGCCCTTCCGCCGCCTCCTGGCCACCGCCCTTATCGCCTCCGCGCTGCTTCTCCTCGCCGATCCCTCGCTTGCCGCCACCTTGCGCCGGGGCAACGGCGCTGAGCCCGGATCGCTCGATCCCCATTATGTGTCGGGCTCCTGGGAGAACAACATCATCGGCGACATGTTTGTGGGCCTGATGACTGAGAATGCGGCTGGCGAGGCCATTCCCGGCGCGGCCGAAAGTTATACCGTGAGCGAGGATGGGCGGATTTACACCTTCACGATCCGTGAGGGTCATGTTTGGTCGGATGGGACGCCCGTCACCGCCGAAGACTTTGTGTTCTCGCTGCGCCGGATCATGGACCCCATAACGGCAGCTGAGTACGCCTCGATCCTCTATGTGATCGAGGGCGGGCAGGCCGTAAACAGCGGCGAAGCGCCGGTGGAGAGCCTGGGCGTGCGGGCCATCGATTCGCGCACGCTCGAAATCACGCTGGCCAATCCAGCCCCGTTCTTTATCGAGCTGCTCACCCATTTCACGACCTTTCCCGTCCCGCCCCACGTCATTGCCGAGCACGGGAAGGAATGGATTAAACCGGACAATGTGGTGTCGAACGGCGCCTATACCCTCGTTGAATGGCGCGCCAAGGACTACATTCACCTCACCAAAAACCCCAGCTTTTACGATGCCGACAACGTCGCCATTGAGGATGTGTATTTTCATCCGACCCAAGACGCGAGCGCCGCGCTGAAGCGCTTCAGGGCCCGGGAGCTTGATGTGAATTCCGGCGCGCCGTCCCAGCAGCTGGACTGGCTGCGCGAGAACATGCCCGAGAGCCTGCGCATCGCGCCCTATGTGGTTGTCTCCTATCTGGCGTTCAACACCGACCGGGAGCCCTATGGCGATCCGCGGATCCGCCAAGCCCTGTCCATGGCCCTTGAGCGGGAGGTGTTTACCGAGTGCATTTTGCGCGCGGGCCAAACCCCTGCTTACAGCTTTGTGCCCCCCGGCATTGCGAACTTTCCGGGTGGGACTGAAATGGATTTCAAAGGCCTGCCGCGGGAAGAGCGCCTTGCGCGCGCAAACGCCCTTTTGGCGGAGGCGGGCTATACCAAAGACAACCCTCTACGCATGGAATTTGGCTACCGGGAAAGCAATACCGGCCGGCGCATTGCCGTGCTGATCCAAGCCATGTGGAAAGAGCTGGACGCCGTGCGGGCAGACCTTCTGCGTACAGAGGTTCGGGTGCATTACAATAATCTGCGCAGCGGCGATTTTGAGGTCGGTGATGCGGGCTGGATCGCCGATTACAACGATGCGCAGAACTTCTTGTTTTTGGTGGAAGGCTCAAGCGGTCAAATGAACTATGGCCGCTATGCCAATCCCCGGTTCGATGCGCTGATGAACGCCGCTGCCGCAGAGCTTGACCTTGAAAAGCGCGGGGCCCTGCTTGCGGAAGCGGAAGCCATTGTGGTGCGCGACCAACCGCTGATGCCGCTTTGGTTTGGGGTTTCACTCAATCTCGTCCGTCCCTATGTGACCGGCTGGGAGGACAACGTCACCAATGTGCATCGCACGCGGTTTCTTAAGATCGACGAAGACGCCCAGGCCAAGGCACCGGGCGCACGCGAGCTGCCCCGCATCGCCCACGCCTATGGCCTGGGGTGCGCGCGCGGCTAAGCCCTAAAATTTTCCATTATCGTGGGCCATCTCATCCGGGATCGGCGCAACCACGTCCCAGTGCTCGACGATCTTGCCGTCTTCCACGCGCCAGAGATCAAAAAACGCCCAAGGCTCGCCGCCCATCACCGCATCGCTCGCCACAAAGACGAAATTGCCCTCGGCGACAACGATTTGCGGCTCGAACTTGGTGATCACCTGCCCTTGCGCGGCAAACGCTTCAATGGCGGCCATGAGACCGTCAAGGCCATCTGCAATCTGAGGATTGTGCTGCATGTAAACCTCAGGGTCCATGTAATTGGTAACATTCTCAGGCGCTGCGCCGCCCAGCACATCTTTCACGAACCCGACCACAAGCTCTTTGTTTTCCCGGGTTCGGTCGCGATCGGTAATCTCGGTCGGCCCGTCGGTCATCCCGCGGCCGGAGACGGTCGTCTCGGGGATCGGTTGCAAATTGTCCCAATGTTCCGCAACGAGACCATCTTCCACGCGGAAAACATCAAACGCGGCCAAAGAGGGAGCGCCGAACGCCTCGGCGTTGTCGAACGTGTTGTGCAAAACAACGTAATTCCCCTCGGTGATCACCCGGTGGGTGGTGACAGTCATGCCCGATTGCTCGACGATCGGGATGAGGCCCATCAAGCCTTCCGCGCCGGTGGGCACCTGCGGATTGTGCTGAATGTAATCAGGCGTTACGAGCTGGCGCGCCGCCTCCGGATCGTGATTGAGGAAGGCGGCTGTAAAGAGGGCCAGGACGATTTCTTTGGGGGTCATGGGGCGTCTCCTAACGGTTTAGGTTGAAGCGCTACTAAGGATGCAAAACGCACCACGTTTCAATTACGCACTTTCAAGGAATGTGGTATCTTTCGAGATACTCCGTACGAAATCAGGGGCTTGCGGCAGGCGCTCCCGGTGCGTTACCTACCCCAAGTTCCTAATCTGCACCCGAGGACAAGCCCGTGCCTTTTGGCGCTGAAAAACAAGCCGAAGCCTCCGAGTGCCCCATCCGCTCGGTGCTGGCGAATGTCACCGGCAAGTGGCGCATGATCATCATCCTGACCCTGGGGCAAGGCCCCCTGCGGTTCGGAGAGCTAAAGCGCGGCATCGGCGATATCACACAACGTGTGTTGACGGAGAATCTTCGGGGCTTGCAGCGAGACGGATATCTGACCCGGACCGTGGATCCCGGGCCGCCGGTGGCGGTGTCCTACGAGCTGACGCCCCTCGGCCGCGGCCTGTTATCGACCCT
>JBCDJA010000071.1:0-9050 GCA_038748465.1 Pseudomonadota bacterium | reverse complement strand
GCCCAGCCCCTCATCAGGGACCGGGAGCGGCTCCGGCACCGCATCGGGGAACGCGCGGCGAGGCTGGTAGACCTGCCTCAGCAACGCCTCAAGGGCTTGGGTTATCTCACTGTCTAGGGAATGCATGCGGCAGGGTTTTCGTGGCCAACGTCCATGGGGCTCTCAAGAGCGCGGGACGATGGCCGAATTACCCGGCAAAATCAAAGGGAACAGGACCGGATGGTGACGCGGCGCCAAGGACGAAGGCGCGGGCGCCTCCCTGTCATTCGATCAGGTGTCCGCCCGTTTGGCGCATGCTCGACAGCTCTTCCTGCAAGCGGGTGTTGTCCTTGCGCAACGCATCGAGCTTGGCTTGCAGCTCCATCATGTCGCGATCGGGCGCAAACCGCTCCTGGCCCCGAAAAAGGAACGATAAGCCGCTTGAGACAAACGAGAGCAGAATAAAAAGCTCCACAAGATGCGCGTTGATAAACCCTAGAAATCCACCTGTTTCCGCCATGACCTGCCCCCCCAATAGGCATATTGATTAGGCGTAGAGCACAACATTACAGCGACTTTATCAAATTTCCTGCGGACACCAAACGTCACAACCGCCGCGCCGTGGCCAAATGGGGCCATGACCTGACCGGCGCCCCCACAAAACGGGCCCTATCCTCTCCGCCAAATGGCTTGTTGTGCAGGGTCTCGAGGCTTAGAGTTTGCCCTCTAAAAAGAAACAGTTCGTTTTCGGGGAAACGCGCCATGACGATCCAGCAACAGGGTCTTTCACCTGCCAACCAAGACGCTTTGTCGGCCGCCTATGAGGAGGCCTATGCGCTGCCGCTTGAGGCCATTGATGTCAGCGTGCCCGACCGGTTCGCCGCCGGCACCCATTGGCCGTTTTTTGAGCGGCTCCGGAAAGAGGCACCGGTGCATTATTGCGCCGATAGCGCCTTTGGACCCTATTGGTCGGTTGTGACGTACAAAGAGATAATCGAGGTGGAAACCAAGCCGTTTCCATTCTCTTCTGACCCGCAAGTCATTATCGGCGACATGGAGGAGGATTTTCAAACGCCCATGTTCATCTGCATGGACCCGCCAAAGCACGATGAACAACGCAAGGCCGTGGCCCCAGCCGTGTCGCCAAAGAACCTCCAAAAATTGGAGCCCATCATCCGTGAACGGGTCGGCAAATTGCTCGATGATCTGCCGGAGAACGAGGATTTCAACTGGGTGGACAAGGTCTCGATTGAGCTCACGGCGCAGATGTTGGCAACCCTGTTCAACATGCCAATGGAAGATTGCTACAAATTACCAATCTGGTCGGATGCCGCGACCTCCGCCGGAACCACCGGAGATGATGTGTACACAGAGGAAGAAAAACAGGCGCATCTGCTGGAGTGCTTTGAGTACTTTGCGGCCCTTTGGGACGAGCGTCTGGCCGCAACCGCCCGCGGCGAGGAACCGGGCGATGATTTCGTCTCCCTCATGGCGCATAGCGATGCCATGTCCCATCTGCGCCATAACCCCATGGAGTTTATCGGCACCTTGATGCTGCTCATCGTGGGCGGCAACGACACGACCCGCAACTCGCTTTCGGGCGGGGCCTATGCGCTCAACCTCTTTCCGGATGAGTTTCGCAAATTGCGGGCCGATCCGGGGCTGATTCCGAATATGGTCCAGGAAATCATCCGCTGGCAGACACCGCTATCGCATATGCGGCGCACCCTGAAGGCCGATGCGACCCTTGCCGGCCAGACCCTTCGAGAGGGCGAAAAAGTGGTGATGTGGTACATCTCGGCCAATCGGGACGCGACAATGATCGAGGAGGCGGACCTCTTCCGCGTCGATCGGGCCCAGGCTCGCAACCACCTGTCCTTTGGCTTCGGCATTCACCGGTGCATGGGCGCGCGCATGGGCGAGATGCAATTGCGCATCGCCTGGGAAGAAATCCTAAAGCGGTTCAAATCCGTTCAGCTGGCGGGCGAGCCGACCCGGGTAAGCTCAAGCTTCGTGCACGGATATTCTGACGTGCCGATGCGGGTCAAGCGGTTCTAGGCCGGCGGCGCCCTCTCCTTCAACCAATTGGCGCCCAGCCAGAGCCGAGCGAACCCCGGGACGGGGGCCTAGAACGCGACCGGTGTCGGCTCCAGCGATATGCCGCGTCGCCCGGTTACGCGGCGCCGAACATCCGCCGGCCGAAGGTGACGACGACTGCGAAAATCACCCGCATGATGATGGTGAACAGCATGAAGGTCAGCTGCTCTTCGCCGATCAAGAACCGCACCCAATTGTTATACCGGTTCTCAAGCCCGGTATTGCCGAGGGCCTGCTCGACCCATTCCGCGCCATTGAGGATGGCCGCGAACGTATCAGGAAACGAGATACTCACGATGACAAGCGCAATGGCGCCGAAAACCAACGACAGAAAAATGTTCAACGTCGCAAGCGTGATGTTGGTCAGCATATCCCCACCCCATGTTGTATGACCCCGCCCCCTTTGCTTTACGAAAATACGGGCGAAAAATCACGCAGTTTTAAAGGGCCCGGCGGGTCGTGGTTAACCGAGAAGCGAAGTGACAGTCTCGCCCAACAGGGCCAGATTGTCAGGCGTCGACAGCCTGTGGTCGCCGCTTTTCAAAAGCGTGACTGTCACATCCTCACCGGTGAGCCGCTCTGCGATAAGAAGAGCCTGACGCCACTCAACGTCTGTGTCGAGCATGCCCTGCAGAATACGCACCGGTGCTGGGATTGAGATCGGGCGCTGCAACAACAGGTGCTTTCGCCCATCTTCGATAAGCCGGCGGGTGATCACATAGGGCTCGTCGGAATAATCGGACGGGGCGTGAAAAACGCCCTCATTTTCAAGCGCGTTGCGCGCCGCCGCGTCCAGATGGTTCCAGATGCGCGTCTCGGTGAAATCAGGCGCCGGGGCGATAAGGGTCAGCCCCGCGACGCGTTCCTTGAGCGCGAGTGCCAACAACAAGGCGATCCATCCCCCCATGCTGGACCCGACAAGCACCAACGGCCCGCTCGTCACCGCCTCGATGAGGGCGCGCGCATCGGCCGTCCAGGCGCCGATCGTGCCGTCCTCAAAGCGTCCCGCCGACTGCCCATGGCCTGAATAATCAAAGCGCAGATACCGCGCCCCCGCCGCGTCGCTGACCCCATCAAGATGGACCGCCTTGCCCCCCTCCATATCGGACTTAAAGCCCGCCAACCACACGAGCGTCGGGGCGCCCTCGCGCAGACTTGCCGGCTGGCGCAAGCGGTAGGCGAGCCGGCCATGGGGGCCCTCAAAAAACGCGATCGGCGCGGTCGGCACAGAGGCGAGCGACGGCAGGTCATCGGGCATAGCGCGGGTTCCCTTCAACGATGAGACGCCGTATGGACAGGTCCATGGGCACTGGGGATACGGCAAATCCCTTGCACGGCCGCACGGTCTTGCAAGTTATACCCGAATTGGCGGCCGGCGGCGCCGAGCGCACGACCGTGGACATCGCGCGCGCGCTCGTTGCGGTGGGGGCAACGGCCCTTGTTGCAAGCGCAGGCGGACGGCTTGAGGGGGAGCTGGCCGAGATCGGCGGTCGCCTGATTAAGCTGCCGCTGAAGTCGAAATCGCCGCTCGAGCTGGCTGCCAATCGCGGCCGGCTTATCCGCCTCATCCGGGCCCATGGGGTCGACCTTGTGCACGCCCGCTCAAGGGCACCGGCCTGGAGCGCCCTGTGGGCGGCCCGGGCGACCGGCATCCCGTTTGTTACGACCTATCACGGAACCTATTCGGGCCCCTCCGGCCCCAAACGATTTTACAATTCCGTGATGGCGCGGGGCGACCGGGTGATCGCCAATTCCGCCTTTATCGCCAGGCATGTCGAGGACCGCTACCCAGAGGCCGCCTCGCGGTTGGTGGCGATCCCGCGGGGGACCGACCTTGCGCAGTTCGACCCCGAGGCCGTCTCCACCGCCCGGATTGACGCCGCGCGCGAGGCCTTGGGCGTGGCGGCCAAGGGCCCGCCCCTTCTCTTTCTCCCCGGCCGCCTGACCCGGTGGAAGGGCCAAATGGTCTTCGTTGCCGCTCTGGCGCAGGTGGCCGAGGCGGGCAAGAAGTTTCGTGCGGTCATGGCCGGGGACGTGCAGGGCCGCGATACCTATGCCCAGCTTTTACAAGCAACCATTGACACCTTCGGCCTCAGCGACCGGGTGCGTATCGCCCCCCATATCGAGGATATGCCGGCCGCCCTCTTGGCCAGCGATGTGGTCGTCTCGGCCTCGACCGATCCTGAGGCGTTTGGGCGTGTCGCCGTTGAGGCCCAAGCCATGGGCAAGCCGATCATCGCAACCAATCACGGGGGCAGCGTGGAGACCATCCGTATCGGGCCTGAGGCGACAGGCTGGCGCGTGCCCCCGGCCAATCCGGACGCGCTGGCTGCGGCGATCCTCAAGGCCTTGGGCATGGCGGGCAAAGAGACAGCGGCGATGGGCGCGCGCGGCCGCGCGTTTGTTGCGGACCGGTTCTCGCTCCATCGCATGACGGATGCAACACTTAAGGTCTACACAGAGCTTCTCGCCCCCTAGGCGCCCCGCCCCCTAGGCGCCCCGCCCCCTGACGCGCGCTCTGTCCTGCCGCCCGCTTATTTGTAGTGCTGCGCAATCCAGGGGGTGGCTCGCACCCGTTTATACCAAGGCCCCGGATAGCGGCCGGCCAGCGCATCGGAGGGTTTCGGATTGCCGTGGAACGCCACCACCCGCGCCCCCTCCGGCAGATGGGGCACTTGCACGGCATTGGTGAGCACACGCATCGGGCCCCGGTCCATGCAGGTATATTTAAAGCTCACGACCCAATCCGGCGGCCAATAGTCGATATTTTCAGGGCCGAGGGTTTTTGACATAAAGGTCTGACTGTTTGGGTACTGCGCAAACAGCGTCTCGTAATCGCGCCGATAAACATCAAGCACCCAGGCATATTGCCCAATTTCGTAACAGTAAACGGATGAATTGCCTACACCGGTCCCGGGCTGGGACCAGTTCTCGGAAATCGCGAATTTGTCCGAATACTCAAACAGTGGGTCGAGATCGCCGGTAACGACGACATCGAGATCAAGAAACAAGGTCTTGCCCGAGAGCCCGCCAAAGCCCGGCATGAGGGTCGTTAATTTGCGCCACGGCTTATGGGCCGTGAACGCCGGCACATCGAATTCTGGGATCGGCTGGGTTTCGATGGCTGGATCGAGGCCCGAGGCATCGTCGGTAAAGCATACAAAGCGCGGCACGAAGGCAAGGTGCCGGCGCACCATGCTGTAGAGCACATTCACATCATCGGGCCCGTACGCGCTGCCCCACTTCATACAAATGACATTCGCCATTAGTCCCCACCCGCCTGCGGCGCAATCGGCGCGGATGGTCAGGGGCCTTGCAAGGCTTGTCAATGGCCGCTTAAGGCCTCAACGGGTAAAAGAAAGGATGCCATGGGCGCCCAATTCGGCCATCGTGAGGGGCCGGGGCGCAGAACGGACTTGGGGAGAGGTGCGATGCATGGGGTGAGATCCCTTGTGATGGGTGTGGCAGTCCTGCTTGGTGTGAACGCCGCTGACATGCGCGGGGCCGGCGCCGCTGAGGGCACCGCTGCCCAGGCCCCTGCCCCTGAGACTCCCGCCGCTGATGTTGGGGAGCGATTGGCGTTTCCGATGCCGGCCGGGTGGAAGCCGGTAAACCGGGTGAGCGATGCAGACGGCACCGTGGTGTTCGCCGAGTTTGTCCCCGAGGCGGAAAGCCACGACCGGTGGAGCGAGATGATTACGCTCATCGTCGACCCAGGCGAACAATTTGAGCCCGGCGCCTATGCCCGGGAAATGACGAGAAGCCTGGGGCAAAACTGCGCCAGCACAGAGGTGCGCCGGCATCAAGCGGACCGGCCTCTGCCGTATCCCCACTTTACCGGCGAGATCATCTGTATCGGGAGCATCCACCGCAAAACCGCCCAGGCGGATATTCGCAATTTTGAAGTGCTGGTGTTCCAAGCGATTCAAGGCGCAGATGCGTTTTATATGATCCAGCGCGCCTGGCACGCCGACCAGGTGCTGCCGGACTTTCGGGACAGCGCAAAATACCGCGAAATGCTGGACTTCGCGGAAGCGATTTTCCTGTGCGATGACCGCCGACCTGATCGCAGCTGCGCCGCCGAGGGCGGACGCTAACTCGCCAGGCCCTCGGAACGGTTGGTCATACGACGGGTTTGACGTCCGGGAAGCCGGCAATCCCCTTCTTGCCCTTGGCCCATTCTGCGGTGTCGTATACATCAAACAGAAGCGAGATGGTGTTCACCACCAGCACAATCAGTCCGTAGACGTATTCCGTTGAGCCGATCGCCGGGCCACCCTCCTGAAAGAACAAGCGCCAGACAATGTAGCCATGCAGTGGGATCCAGAAAATAAGATGCGGGATGGCCAAGACCTTCGACAGCCCGCCATTCATCGCCATAAGGACTGTGTTTGAGCCGATCACCACAAGGGCGGTAAGGCCCGTCCAATAGCCGATCGGCAGGTCCATCATCCAAAGGCCCGCAAAATTCGCAGGCGCCAAAATGAAGGCCACCCAAATCTGCACCCACACCGGCAGACTGAAATACGATTTAAAAATCCGAACGACCCGCCCCATGCACCACTCCTCTTAAGACCGCCCCATGCGACCATTTTTCACCGATTGGTGCATGTAGGGCTAGCATAAGGCGCTTGGCGAAAGGACCTCACATTCTCGTGATGGGGCTGCCATGGGGCCCCTGGTCCGCCTGGCCGCAACCGCGGCGCGACCAAACCTTTATTTATGCCCGGCGGGACGGTGAGGCCGGCGGAATAGCCGCTTCAAGCTGGGTCGTGAGCACGGCTTTGATGGCGTCAAGGGCGTGCGCATCGAGCGTGTCCCAGCCGAGCTTGCGCCAGACCGCCTCCCGTGCGGTCCGGAACACGAGAACCTGACCGATGAGCGAAAAAGCCGTAAGCTGAACGTGTGTGTCTTCTGGGTCTCGCGATTCCACGAGCGCAAGCAACATGGCACACAACCCATGAAGCCGCCTCAGCACCCGCTCGTAGAGAATATCGAAGGCGAAGGTGGGGTCGAGTTGCTCGCGCAAGACAATCCGCCCCCAGAGTTCTGACCGTTTCGAAGCGATCAGGCCAATCCCTGTCTCGATCATCACATCGCGCACCATAACCCGCGCTTGGGCGGGCGTCGGTGGGCGCGACTTGAGGCGGGTTTCAAGGGCCGTCGCCGTGTCGCCGATCAAGGCGGTGATGCCGTCGGCAATATGCTCAACAACCGCCCGATAAAGCCCCTCCTTACCCCCGAAATAATAAGGGATGGCCGAAACATTCGCTTGCGCCAGCTGGCAGATTTGGCGGGTGGTCGCCCCGGCAAAGCCGTGAGCGCCGAACACCTCAAGGCCCGCTTTAATCAAGCGGTCCCTTGTTTCATCCGCCATGCCCGGGCGCGGCTCTGCCGCCGGTGCGACCGGCGCGGGGGCCGCGTGGGGCGTATTCGTTTGTGGCAAGACAGGTTTCGACCCGAGGATCGGCGCTTGATAGGTCATCTCTTGGTAGGTCATGGCGCCAGGGTGGCGATTGCTTCGCCTTCGGTCAATCAGATGATTGATCCGCCCCCTTTAAATCCTGGTGCGCCGCAAGCTCGGCCGCGGGCGGGCAAAGTTGACCGCGCCGGTCAGGCGTAGGTTTCGCCCCGCAGGCCGGCAACGCCGCGCAGCGGTTTCTTCTTCGTCATGGCCGCCCCCCCGATGCAGAGCGCTGCGGGAATGCCGGCGACGATCATCGTGCCGGTTTGGAGGACATACTGAATGCCGTACTCCCACGCCCAGGGCGCAATGTACCGCTGCACAACGGCCTGGGCCGTGTTGAGCATGCTCGGGTCCATTTTGTAGAGCCACTCGCCAAGGGGCGTCATGGCGAAATACCCGCTATGGGACCACTCATTGAGGTCGGCACCAAGGGCCGTCGCGGTGATCAACAGCATCACGTAACCGAAATTCTTAAAGAGGGTCCGCATCTATGCCTCCTTCGGGTTTGCAACGCCGGTCCGCTCAACGCGGGCCCGACCGAGCCTGCGTAGGATATGGGCACCGGTCCCTGGTATAAAACGGTGCCTCCCCGGAATGTGAGGCCTTGTTGAACACGCGTGGCCGCGAAAACGCCTCCTCGCCAGACTATCCAAGGCCACGGGAAGCTGTCAGACGCATCAAGTGCGGCTGCGGAACACAAAGGACATGACAAGCCCCAAAATCCCAAACACCGCAAAGGCCGGGGCCGAGAGCGCTGTGCTTAACAATCCGCCGGCCGCGTTGCCGCCCGTTGCCGCTGCATGGCTTTCTGCGTGGACGAGGCCCCAAAGACGACCAAGGGAGTGGAACGGCTCCGGATCGCCGCCAAGGCGCGCGACGATATCAGCGCCCAAAACCATCAGCGCGACTGCGATTAAAATCAGCGCAAAGAACCTAAAAATGATCATGTCTTCCCTCCCCACCAAGGATAAAGAAAATCTCTGCCCCAACGGCCAGGCCATGGCACGCCCCCTGGCGTTGAGCCCAGCTGATGACGGCATCGTAATGCGATCCCGTGACGCCCTCAAGACAATTGCCTAAAATTACGGCATTTGCGCAAGACATTAGTCAGTCGACGAGGCACGGCTAGCCTCCGGGGCCAGACGCGCGATCGGCTTCGAAGGTGCCACCGCGCGGATCGACACGCCGCTCTGTGCGCTTCCCCCCCCACCCTATGCTCTGAAATTGGGCCCGACGAAGGCCGGCCGCGGGCGGCGAGGATCGCCCCCCTCCTCGCGGGCTTTCCAAGGCTGGTTAGGCGCGACGAGCGGCCAACGCGCGAGCCCCTCGGCAGGGGTGATCCAGCAGCCGGCGCGGCGGTGCCACCAGCTTGCGATTTGACCCGCGATGCGTATTGTCCACCCCTCTTTCGGGCTGCCCACTTGTCGGCCCGCTGGGGCTGGAGAGGTGGCCGAGTGGTCGAAGGCGCACGCCTGGAACGCGTGTAGGCGGGTAACCGTCTCGAGGG
>JBCDJA010000070.1:0-9090 GCA_038748465.1 Pseudomonadota bacterium | reverse complement strand
TGGCAAGGCCAGATCCTCTACGCTGTCCCATTCATGGTACGGAATATGGACAACAGAGCCGGCTGTGTCGGACCGGGCACGCCGGACGTTTTTGTGCAAGGCGACCGAGAACAGAAAGCTGGCACCAAAGGCATGGGCGGTGCGGAAGATTGCCCCCACATTCATGGCCTTAGACCCGCCCTCAATGCCGACGCCGAAATAGCCGCGCGTCTGCCAAGAGGCGTCGTCTCGGCCGGGCTTGCCATGAAGTTCCGAGACGCGAGGGGACCGATAGCGAGCCATGACACAAATCGCCAGGTAGGGGGAAAGGGGCCGACCATGCCCTCATGCTCTTGCGGGTAGGGCAAGGCAGGTCAGCGCCGCGCGAGGAGGCCGTCAAACACTGCCTGCAGGTCGGCCTGCCGGCCAGCAACAAATTCCAGGCCGTCGATCCCATTCTTGTGGGGCAGGCGAAATCGCCCGCATGGCAAGCGATTGAGGGTCAGCACCGTGCCCTCGCGATCGGTAAGAAAGACATGCAAGGCATCGACCCGGCCGCTGGCACCGTGTTGCACGAAGCCAATCCCCCCTGTTTTGCCAATCGCGCTGGCGAAAAATCCCTCAACGAGATGGTCGATGTCTTCATCGGCGAGAGGGGCGCCTGGATCAGGCGCCTCATGCCCTGCGCGTTCTGCGCGCGCCGTCCTGTTTCGGTGTGTCATCGGATTGCCCCTGCCGGTTTTAATCTCATGTCTGTTCCAGCGTGCGGGGCGGTTTCTTAACGAAGGCTTGCCGCGGCCGGCATCGTTGGGCGGGGTGTTGATGGCGGACGTCCTTCCCTCGATATTGTGGCCGTTGCGACACAGACGGGCTCTCAACGCCGCTTTAAGTTGCTGATTTGATGGGAAAAAGCTCTTCGGCATTTGTGCAACGGAAGGAAGGCCCATGGCTTTAGGCATCCGGCAGGTTTTCATCGTCGTTTTGGTCGTCGGTGCCGGTTTCTTGTTGTTCTCGCTCGATGGCGCGCGCCGCGCGAGCCCGCCGGTGCTTGCAACCGCGCCGACCGATGGCGAGGGGGGCCTTGCCGATGACCTTTATGGGGCCTTGGAAGTCGACCCAGCGCCTGAGGATGCCCGTGTTGTCCGGCTTGACCCGATCGATGAGGGGGTGGGTGTGCCAGGCTTTGCCGAAACGCGGCAGGCGGTGCTTGCGGCTGTCGAAGCGCGCAGCTTTACCGACCTGCGCCCGCATTTGGCGCCGACCATCAATACCTTCCAGGAAGGGCGCGGGACGATCGATCTCTTTCGCAGGTTATTGACCGAGCCGTCGACCGGCGAGGCGTATTGGCGAAACCTTGAAGACGCCTTGCAGTTCGGTGCAGTTCGCATCGAAGAGGACGGCCTGTGCGCCCCCTATTTCGCGTGCCGGTCGACGGTGGGCTTGCTCGATGGGGTCAGCCCCTACAATACCGCCGTGTTGGTCGATCGGGATGTTCCCGTTTACGACGCGCCAGACCTGGCAAGTCAGGTGGTGGGGCGTCTCTCCTATCAGCTTGTGGAGCTTGGAACCTATCTTGAGGACGCGGACTGGATCGAAATCCGGCTGGCTGGCGGAGGTGAGGGCTATGTGCCCCGTGTCGCCACCCGGTCGCCGATCGGGTACCGGGCCGAATTCGTCAAGCAAGCCGACCGATGGTTGCTGGTCGCGCTTCGGACCGGCGGTATTTAGCTGAGCGCTCGGGCCGGTTCGCCGGGAGCCTTAGCCCTCACCGTTAAAGACAGCGCGTGCCTTCTCCCGGTGCTGATCTTTGATCGCCGTGCCGATGGCCGCCATGGCGGCGGCGAGAACCGTCGCATCATCGGTGAACCCGAAGCTCACAATAAAATCAGGGATCACATCCGTCGGCAGGATGAAATACGCCAAGGCCGCAAACAGGATCGCCTTCACCCGGCGCGGGGTGGCAGGATCCATGGCGCAATAATAAGCGGCCAGCACGTCATCGGCGAACGGGATGCGCCCGACAACGCGCCGGAATTTGGGCCAGAAGCCTTCCCTCACCACGGATTCTTGGTTTCGCATGGGCACCGGAAGCGTAAAAAAGTCTGCTTTCTCGTCGTTTCCGCCAGTCACGTCGCGCACCGCCTTGTCCTTGTCAACGACCAGCTTTCGATATGACCCCCTTGGCCCTATAACGCAAGCCAGTCCGCCTGACGCCGGTGCCGCTCAGGCCCGTTGCTAACTCCAAGGTCTCCCCCATCATGAAAATCAGCAAGGCCACGCCGGCCATCATTTTTGGCGGCGCGGCAACCCTTGCCGGCGACATCGCCTTGCGTCTTACCCGGCAAAACGCGCCCGTGGCCGTCCTTGATGCCGATGGCCCCGCCCTTGACGCGATGGACGCGGGCCCAGTCCTCAAGGTGCCGCTTCAAACAAACGACCGCGCGGGGATCGACGCTGCTTTGGAGACGGCGAGAGGAGCCCACGGGACGGAGCGCCTCTTAGTCACCTGCCTCACGGCGCCGGTCGCCACGCGGATCCTCGGCACACCGCCGTCCCAATTTGACGATCATGTGGCGCTGACCCTTGAGCGAAGCCTCGGGCGTACCTTGATGGCGCTCCAAGCGAGCGCGACCGCGATGGCTGGCCTTGAGCCTGCGGGACGTGAAGGAGAGCGCGGAGTTGTTGTGTGCGTCTCATCCACCGCGGCAACCGACGGGCAAATCGGCCAAGCGCTCTACGCGGTTCAGTGCGGGGGCCTCAATGCCCTTGTCCTGCCCGCCGCGAGGGAATTGGGGCCCCTCGGCATTCGGGTTTGCGCCTTGGCCCTCGGGCTTGTGGATGTGCCCCCCTTTACTGAGGCGCCGGAGGAGGTGCGCCAAGGGCTTGCCGCAGCGGCGGCGTTCCCGGCCCGATTTGCAAGGCCCAACGAGGCCGGCGCGGGCGTGCAATCCATGATCGAGCAACCCTATTGCAATGGCGCCGTGTGGCGTCTTGACGGCGGGCTGCGCTAGCGGGCCACGTGGGGAAACACAAGCCAGGCGATTAGGTGGGGATGGCTTGCATTTGTTTCAGCCAATCCGCTAGGCGCCCGTGATGCGGTCCATGAAGGTCGCAAGGTCCACGTCCTTTTGCGTCACCCCCCCGGCATCATGGGTGGAGAGGGTGACCTCAACCCGGTTATAGACATTAAACCATTCCGGATGGTGATCGGTTTTATCAGCATAAAGAGCAGCGCGTGTCATGAAGCCGAAGGCGGCATTGAAATCGTCAAAGCGGAACGTCTTCGAGATCGCATCCCGCCCGTCCGCCTCGGCCCAATCGGGTAACGCCGCAAGGGCTTTGGCGCGCTCCTCTGCGTTAAGGGGCTGGGTCATGGCGCTTCCTTTCCAGTCATTCGGGTTTTTGCAGGCTGCCGACAAAGGCGGGCACGACCTCGCTGGCGGGGCCATAATGCCGCTCTTCAAAAAGGCTCTGCCCGTCTGAGGGCTCGAGGTTGAGCTCCACCGTATGCGCGCCGCTTGCCCGGGCGAGGGCAACAAAGCCTGCCGCCGGATAGACGGTCCCGCTCGTCCCTACCGAGATGAACAACGCGCAATCGTCCAAGGCCCGTTCGATGCGCTCCATCTCATAGGGCATTTCGCCGAACCAAACGACATCTGGCCTCAAAGTGCCGAGCTCCCCGCAGGCACCGCACACATTGTCGTAGGGAATGTCGCCGGAATTGGGTCCGCGCCATCCGCACCGGTGGCAAAGATCTTGCTGAAGCAGGCCATGCATGTGCAAGGGCGCCGGGGAGCCGGCTTGCTCGTGCAGATCGTCGATGTTTTGGGTCACGAGGAGGAACGATCCCTCATGCACTGCCTCGAGCTGAGCGAGCGCAAAATGGGCCGCATTCGGTTTGGCATCAGCGAGGTTTTTGCGTCTTGCGTTGTAAAAACTGAGGACTTTGAGGGGGTCTGCGGCAAAGCCTTGGGGGGTTGCAACCTCATTGAGATCGTACTGGGTCCACAAGCCATCTTTGTCGCGAAAGGTGCCAAGGCCCGACTCGGCCGAAACACCGGCGCCTGTGAGGACGACAATCGATCGATAGCGTGATAAGCGAGCCGTGCCCATATGACTGTCTCTCTCTACCCGAACGCCAGCGTGCTTTGACCTAGTGCCAATGTGCCCTGCCCTAACGCGGACGTGCCCAAATTTACCGCTGACGCGATTGCAAAAGGCCTCGAAACCCAACCATGACAGCCCAAGCCCCGGAAGCCAATCTGAAGCCCATTCGGATCCTATTCGTCTGTATGGGCAATATATGCCGCTCGCCGATGGCGGAGGCGGTCTTTAAAGCTTTGGCCAAGACCCACGGCATCGACCGCTACTTTGAGGTTGCCTCGGCAGGCACCGTGGGCTGGCATGAGGGCCGGCCCGCCAATCAGCAAACAGAGGAAACCTTGTCGCGTCACGGCTTCGACCTTGAAGGCTTTCGCTCGCGCCCCGTCTCGCTCGATGATTTTGCGCATTTCCATTATATCCTGGCGATGGACCGGGACAATGAGCGGGATCTTTTGCGCATGTGCCCGTCCCATTTCGGCGAGCGGGTGGGGCTTTTTTTGTCCCTCGCGCCGCGCGTCCTCAACGAAGAAGTGCCAGATCCCTATGACGGCACGGACGATGACTTTGAGCACGCATTCGGCCTCATAGAGGCCGGCTGCGAGGGGATGATCACCACCCTGAAAACCTTTTATCCGGCACTGACAGCGCCGAGGGGAAAGGTGGCAAGCGGACGATAATGACTATGGGTCCCGCCGGTTAGGCTCTCAAACAAGGTAAACTCTTCGATTGGGATGGGGCCGGCGGAAAACAGCCCCGTCTGAACGATAAACCGGCCAAGCCTCTCGCCAGGCGCCTTGCGAAAGCGCGCGAGCGTCACATGAGGGGTAAACCGCCTCCGGTCCGGCGCGCGCCCGGCCTCGCGCAGGAGCGCGCCATCGATTTTCCGGTGCAGTGTCTTAAGCGCGTCTGAGTGCCTGACGCCCACCCAAACCGAGCGCGGTTTCGCGCCGCCGAAGACATCGGTTCCGCTTAAAGTTAGGTCAAAGGGCCCGCTCGCCGCGGCAACGCCCTCGAGCGCATCGCAAATGGGGGCAAGGTCAGGCTCCATCACCTGGCCCAGGAACCGCACAGTCAGGTGCAGGTTCTCCTCAGGCACCCATTTCGCGCCGGGCAGGGGCCATTGTAGCCCCGCCAAACGGGCGAGAACCTCATCGGGGAATGTCAGCGCCACGAAGAGCCGCATGGATCAAGGCTCCTTGAAGGCGGTCAGGGGCACGGGTCCCGATACCTTGCCTGCACCGCATTAATCTCATCGTGCAACGCGTCGGGCAGGGAGATCTCGGCGGCCCCGAGGTTGACCTCAAGCTGATCTTGGGTCGTCGCCCCGATCAGAACCGACGTCATAAAGGGTTGGTCCATGCAGAACCGAATGGCCAATTGCGACGGGTCGAGATCGTATTTTTTGGCAAGCGCCAAATAGGCGCCTATGGCCTCGGGGGCGTTCTGGCCCTCATAGCGCTGCAACCGATCGAAGAGGGCCTTGCGCGAGCCGGCGGGCAGCGCACCGCCCTCATATTTCCCGGACAGGTAGCCTTGAGCGAGGGGGGAATAGGCCAATAAGCCGACCTGATCGTAGCGGGCAAATTCCGCCAGGCCGGATTCGTAGGCGCGATTTACGAGGTTATAGGCGTTCTGCACCGAGACGACTTCGGGCCCGTGCCCGAGGGATGCGGCTTTAAGGAATTGTGCAACGCCCCAAGCGGTTTCATTGCTGAGACCGATGAACCGGATTTTTCCCTCTTTGACAAAATCATCGAGAATGCTGAGCTGCTCGGCCACCGGCACCACGTCTTCTGCCGGCTTCATCCAGCCTGGCGGTCCGGCATCCTGGCGCGGGCGGTCGGGCCAATGGAGCTGGTAAAGATCGATCACATCGGTGCGCAGGCGCTTCAGGCTTTTCTCTAAGGCCTCGCGCAAATTGGCTCGGTCAATACGCGTCGGGCTAGCATCATCGCGGAACCAGGTCATGCCAGACCTTCCCACGGCCTTGGTTGCGAGAAACACCTTGTCGCGGTTCTTGCGCGCAGCGAACCAGGTTCCGATAATCTCCTCGGTTCGCCCTTGGGTCTCCGCCTTGGGGGGCACGGCGTAAAGCTCTGCGGTGTCGAACAAATTCACGCCGGCATCGAGCGCGCGGTCCATTTGGGCGTGGCCCTCGGCTTCCGTGTTCTGCTCGCCATAGGTCATGGTCCCAAGGCCGATCAGGGACACCTCAATGCCGGTTTTACCCAGGGGGCGCATTTGCATGGCGTTTCCTTTTCCTAACGGGACGCTAAAACCTTAAAAACGTTGGGGGATTTGACAGGGTCTCAGGACGAAACCCCTTGAACGGAACGGGCTGCAATCGCATATCCCGACGTGGTAAGGTACATCATAAGCTCTGGCTCACAACCGAAGGGGTACTTGCAACTATGGCTGACAACGACCAGTTCCGAGTTCTCGGCGCGCGCGCTCAAGACGGGGCGATTCCCGCCGAGTATGACGAAGGCCTGCGCGGCTTTATGCTGCGCGTTTATAATTACATGGCGATCGGGATCGGCGTTACCGGGGTGGTTGCGCTCGCCTTCGGCATGGCGATGGAATCCAATGTCGCGCTCCAGCAGCTTATGCTTGGCACGCCCTTAAAATGGGTGATCATGTTTGCGCCCTTGGCGTTTATCCTGGTGCTGTCCTTCGGCATCCATAAGCTGAGCGTGCCGGCCGCGACCGGGCTTTTCTATTTGTTCGCGACGGTCATGGGCGTGTCGATCTCTTGGATCTTCCTCGTCTTCACCAATGAGAGCATTGCCCAGCTGTTCTTCGTTACGGCGATTATGTTTGGGGCGCTCAGCCTTTATGGCTACACCACCAAGCGCGATCTCTCCGGTCTCGGACAGTTTATGTTCATGGGCCTGATCGGGGTGATCATCGCGGTGATCGTGAACCTCTTTCTGCAAAGCTCTGCGCTTGCCTTCGCGATCAACATCATCGGCATCATCGTTTTTGCTGGCTTGACAGTGTATGACAACCAGCGCCTGAAGCAGGAGTATTACCAGCTTTCCGGTGACGGGACGATGCTTGGCCGGGCCGCGATCTTCGGCGCTCTCAGCCTCTATCTGAACTTCGTGAACATGTTCATGATGATGCTGCAGCTCCTTGGATCCCGCGAATAGCCTTTGCAGCCCACTGGCAGAAAAAGCCCCGGCCGGCTCGGTCCGGGGCTTTTTTTATGGCGGCCCGTTCACGCACTCGTCAGCGCTCGTGTTGGCGCCGGGCCTTGAGCCAAGCGGCCTAGGGGCTTAAGTCGGGGCTATGATCAAAGACGCCTACGATCACCCCATTACGACCGACCGGCCTGAGACGGTTGCCGCGTTCGACACCTATGTGGCGAACCACCTGTCCTACGGTCCCCACTTGCGGGTGATTTTCCAGGCAGCCGATGACGATCCCACCTGTGCTCTCGTCAATGCCCACGCGGCCGGGGTGCATATGGCCCTTGAATCGGCCTCAGGCTTTCGCAAGGCCGAACCCTATCTTGCGCGGGCGCTGCGCCACGCCCCCCGGGCGACCAAGCGCGAGCGCTTGTTTGTCGCGGCCGTCGAGGCCTGGGCCCGAGGCGATGGCCTGAGCGCCGCCGACACCTTGAGCGCTATCGTCGAGGTCTGGCCGAGCGATATTTCCGCCGCCAAATGGGCCCAATATCACTACTTCAATCTGGGGCTCCACGCGCCGATGCTGCATGTCTCGCGCTTGACCCTGGGTCCCCACTCGGCAACGCCCTACGCGCACGGCATGCTGGCCTTCGCGCTTGAGCAAGCCCACGACCTTGAAGGCGCCGAGGCGGCCGGGCGCCGTGCGGTGGCGATGGAGCGGGTCGAGCCCTGGGCGCACCATGCGGTGGCCCATGCGCTCGGGACGCTGGGCCGTGTGGAGGAGGGCCTGTCGTGGATGGCGGGCCATGCCGATACGTGGGAAGGCCGGGGCACGTTTATCCGCGAGCACAATTTTTGGCATCTGGCGCTTTTCCATCTGGACCGGGACGATCCGGAAGCGGCCCTGGCGATTTATGATCGGCGGTTGTGGGGCGAGATGCCGGAGTTCTGTCAGGAACAAATCGGCGCGGTGTCCACCTTGCTGCGTCTTGAGATGCGCGGGGCCGATGTGGGCGAGCGTTGGGCGCCGGTGGTTGAAAAGGTAGCCGAGCGCGAATGGGAGCACGTCCAGCCCTTCCATGATCTGCATTACGTGCTGGCGCTTGGTCGTGCCGGCCGGGATGGGGACGTGCGAAGCTTCCTTGCCTCCCTTGAGGCCCATGCCTCTGAGGTGCCTTTCCGTATACGGCCTGTCTGGCTGGAGGTAGCCTTGCCTATGGCGCGCGGCCTTGCCGGGTTTGCCCGCGGCGATCACCATACCGCCTATCGCCATATGGCACCCGCGATCGATCGGCTCACGGAAATCGGCGGTAGCCACGCCCAGCGCGATCTCTTCACCCAGGCTTGGATCCGCACACTGATGGAAACGGGGCGCCATCAGGAAGCACTCGCCCTGACCGCAAGCCGGGCCGAAGCCTATCCCGCCGTGGCCGAAACAGGCCGGCAAATGCGCGAGGCGCTCTCGCGCATGCATGGGGCGGCCTGATGCGCTCTTTGGCCTTCTTCCCTTGGGTTTGTTGCGAGACTGAGGCGAGGACGGCCCGGCACGGGGGCCACTAAGGCAAGGCTGGCCTGCAAGGCGGGCCGGGGAAACGGTTATTCCACCACATCGAACCGTTTGCGGTCGAACACCCGCAGCACATGGGCCAAATCGTGCCCTCGCTTCAAGATTTGACCGCCAGCGGCGATGACGTGCCAGGCGCCCTGCTTGCGCGCCAGCTTGGGGCGCTTCTCGATGCGGTAAAGCGGCATCTCGGCTGTGCGGCGGAAGATGCTAAAGACCGCGCGGTCTTTGAGGGAATCCATGGCGTAGTCGCGGCACTCCCCGGCTGCGACGAGGCGCCCGTAAAGGCGCAAAATTGCATCAAGCTCGCGC
>JBCDJA010000069.1:0-9097 GCA_038748465.1 Pseudomonadota bacterium | reverse complement strand
TGGTGGAAGGCAAGGGGCCCCATAAGACGATCCGATTGACCCAAGACCCGCCAGAAAATTTCTGCCGGCCTGCCGTCGATCCGTTATTCCGCAGCCTTGCCCGACAATATGGGTCAAAGCTGCTCGGCGTTGTGCTGACCGGCATGGGCCATGACGGGCGCAACGGGGCCGAAGCCATCGTAACGGCAGGGGGCACGGTTCTCGCCCAAGACGAAGCCACCAGCGTCGTCTGGGGCATGCCGGCCGCAATCGCCCAAGCTGGGCTCGCCTCTGCCATTCTTCCGCTTAACGATCTTCCGCGTAAGGTCACCACACTGATTAAGGACGGTCGCTCATGAAGCCCGCTGAATTCCAGTATCTAGCCGATCTGTTAAAGCGCAATTCCGGTATCGTGATCGGCCAGGACAAAATGTATCTCGTAGAAAGCCGGCTTGGCCCGCTTGCCATCGAAAATGGGTGCCGCGACCTCGATGATCTGGTGGGCCGGCTCCGGCTTCAACCCAAAGGCCCGATTGCAGATCGTGTGATCGAGGCGATGACCACGAACGAAACTTTTTTCTTTCGGGACAAAACGCCCTTTACGGAGTTTGAATCCCACGTCCTACCGGAATTGATCAAGGCGCGGGCGGACACAAAACGCCTTCGGATTTGGTGTGCGGCGGCATCGTCGGGCCAGGAGCCCTATTCCCTGGCGATGATCTTAAAGGAGAATGCCGCCAAGCTCCCTGGATGGCGCATTGAAATCGTCGGAACCGATCTGTCTAAGGAAATCCTTGAAAAGGCTAAAGCTGGGATTTACAGCCAATTTGAGGTCCAGCGCGGATTGCCGGTCAATCTGCTCGTTAAGTATTTCCGTCAGCAGGGAGAGCTTTGGCACATCGACCCAGCGATCAAATCTATGGTGCGGTTGCAGCCCTATAACCTGCTTGAGCCCTATACCGGCCTTGGCCAATTTGATGTGGTGTTCTGCCGGAACGTGTTGATTTACTTCGACCGGCCGACCAAAAAGTCGATCCTTGAGCGGATGGCGCATTTGATGCCGTCGGACGGGCGGTTGTTCTTAGGAGCGGCTGAAACAGTGGTCGGATTGACGCCGGTGTTTCAGGCCGTGACCGGCAAGCGCGGGCTCTATGAGGTCTCGGCCGGGGGCGATGCGACGCTCAAACGCACCGGGACCTTCGGCACCTAACGCTTTCAAATCCGTGTGCGGTGGCGGAGAGCCGCCGCTCAAAGGCGATCATGGCTGCACCGGCTCTAAGCCTTGTGGGCCGGCTTACGTGCGGCCGTGGCCCAGCGTTTTGCGCGTGGCCGGATGCAATTTCGGGCAAAGAAAAACCCCCGGCCAAAAAAGCCGGGGGGAGAGGAGAGAGCCCGTCAGGGAGGAAAAAGCGCGTAAGGGAGGAAAGCGTTTGGGTTAAGCCGCGACTTCTTCGGCTGGGTCGCGCAGCACATAACCGCGCCCCCACACCGTTTCGATATAGTGTTCCCCGGCCGCAGCAGCGAGTTTTTTGCGCAGCTTACAGATGAACACGTCGATGATTTTGAGTTCCGGCTCGTCCATCCCACCGTAAAGGTGGTTCAAGAACATCTCTTTCGTCAGGGTGGTGCCCTTGCGCAGCGAAAGAAGCTCGAGCATCTGGTATTCTTTGCCGGTCAAGTGCACCCGCTGGCTGTCCACCTCGACGGTTTTCGTGTCGAGATTGACTGTCAATTTGCCGGTTTGGATCACGGATTGGGAATGGCCTTTGGACCGGCGAACAACCGCATGGATGCGGGCAACCAGCTCGTCCTTGTGGAAGGGCTTGGTCATATAATCGTCGGCGCCGAACCCGAGGCCGCGAACCTTGTTCTCGATCCCGTTGAGGCCAGAGAGAATAAGGATCGGTGTGCTGATTTTTGCCAACCGAAGCGACTTCAAAACCTCATACCCGCTCATATCCGGCAGGTTCAGATCAAGCAGAATGATGTCGTAATCATAGAGTTTTCCAAGATCCACACCTTCCTCACCAAGATCGGTGGTGTAGACGTTGAACCCCTCCGACTTCAGCATCAATTCAATGCTTTGGGCTGTTGCACCATCATCCTCGATGAGCAGTACACGCATGGCTTATCACCTCATTGTTCCCGTGTCGGCATGCCCACGGCCGTCCGTCAAGAAGCCGTAAAGGTTAACCTCGGAGGAAACCATATGGCTAATAATCTTAATAAATTCTAACGGAGGCGGACTTTTTTGCTTGAACTCCCAGCACCAAGGCCAAAGCGATTCGCTTCAATTATAGCGGAAAAGTGCGGGCTTTGGCATAGGCGCAAAATATTCCGGAAACTGCAGAGGCCAAAAAGTTAGTGAGATTCTGCCATGGCTTTAACCGACCGGTGGGAGAGGGGGCGTTAAAATCCCCGTCAGTGTCCCCCCAGGTCATGGAACATCTTCTTATGCAGGCACTCGCCGAGGCCATCCGCACACTCCCCAGGGTTCAGCGATATGGGCGTGTCGCCGCCGTCCGCGGGCTTCTTTTGGAGGTCACGGGCGCTGCCGCAGGGCTTGCGATCGGCGGACGGGTTTCCGTTGCCCGTCAGGGGCGCGAGCCCTTGCGCGGGGAGGTGGTTGGCCTTAACGGCGATACCGCCCTGTGTCTTCCGTTCGGACCGCTCGATGGGGTGGTCGTCGGTGCGCGGGCCGATTTTTGCGAGGCGATCGGCGGTGTGCGTCCAAGCGAGGCGTGGCTCGGGCGGATCATCAACGCCCATGGCGAGCCCATCGATGGGCAGGGGGCTTTGCGCTCGGGCACCGCGTTTTACCCGTTTAAGGCTCCCCCGCCGCCGGCCCATGGTCGGCGCCGGGTGGGCGCTAAAATCGATCTCGGCGTCAAAGTGCTCAACCTCTTTGCCAGCTGTTGCCAAGGCCAGCGGATGGGCATTTTTGCAGGCTCGGGGGTTGGCAAGTCGGTCATGTTGTCGATGTTGGCGCGCTATGCGGCGGCCGATGTCAATGTCATCGGACTAATCGGTGAGCGGGGCCGGGAGGTCCAGGACTTTATCGAAGAGGACCTCGGAATTGCAGGGCTCGAACGCTCCGTCGTCGTTGTTGCCACCAGCGATGAGCCGGCCTTGGCGCGGCGCCAGGCGGCCTATCTCACCTTTGCGCTTGCTGAGTTCTTTCGCGATCGCGGGGCGCATGTGCTGTGCCTTGTGGACAGTGTTACCCGGTTTGCGATGGCCCAGCGGGAAATCGGGCTTGCTGCCGGTGAGCCCCCGACAACAAAGGGGTATACCCCAACAGTCTTCTCCGAACTGCCCATGTTGCTTGAACGGGCCGGCCCGGGCGCAAACTGCCAGGGCGATATCACGGGCCTCTTTACGGTCCTTGTTGACGGCGATGACCATAACGAGCCCGTTGCCGATGCGGTTCGCGGGATCTTGGATGGGCACATAGTGTGCGAGCGGGCAATTGCCGAGCGGGGCCGATATCCGGCTGTGAACGTCCTTAAATCGGTCTCGCGGACCATGCCGGGCTGCAACAGCCCTGAGGAGAACGCACTCGTGACCGAGGCGCGCCGGCATTTGTCGACCTATGAGAATATGGGGGAACTGATCCGGCTTGGCGCCTATCGGGCGGGCAGCGACCCCGCGGTAGACCGCGCCATCGAGCTCAATGAGCCAATCGAGGCTTTGCTCTCGCAACGCAAGGACGATCACCTCGATCTGGCGAGATGTTATCAAGCGCTTGCTGATATTCTTGGTACAGTGCAAACCGATGCAGCTGATAGCGGAGCAACGCCATGAGGGACGGAACGCTCGATACATTGATCCGTCTTGCCCAGGTCAAGATCGATGAGGCCCGGGCGATGGTCGCCGAAAAGGAGCGGGCCATCGCCAATGCTCGGGCTGAGATCGACAGGCTGACCGTGGAGCGGGCGACCGAAGCGGCGGCGGCTGAGGCCGATGAGACGGGCCTTGCAAATTTTCCAGCCTTTTTGGCTGCGAGCCGCGAGAAAGAGGCCGCCGTTAACCGGTCGATCGGAGAGCTTGGTCAGGAATTGGGGGTCGCCCGCGCGCGGCTCCAATTGGCGTTTCAAGAGATGAAGCGGACCGAGGAGTTGAAGCGACGGGCCGCGGAGGCGCGGCTTGCCGAGGCAAAACGCCGGGAGAGCGCAGAGCTCGATGAAATCGGTTTGGCCCGCTCGCGCCGCGCATCGCCTTAACCGCCGTCATTGGGCTCGGGCGCCAGGCGCTTCTCCTGCCCCGGTCACTTGCGCCGACCTTCTTGCCCCGGTACACCTGCCGCCTTCGCGCGAACGGAATTCGGGAGGTCGCCCATGCCATCCTTCGATGTGGTTTCAAAAACGGATCTCTCAGAGGTCGACAACGCGGTCCAAAACGTGATGCGGGAGATCGGCACCCGGTACGACTTCAAAGGGTCGGCCTCCACCGTCGAGCATGACGATGGGATCATCACGGTTTTTGCCGATGATGATCTCAAGCTTAAACAGGTCCATGAGGTGCTGCGCGCACACCTCACGCGCCGCAGCATCGACGCCGGCGTGCTGGACTACCAGACACCGGAAAAAGCGGCTGGCCAGTCCGTCAGACAGCGGATTGTCGTCAAGCAGGGCATCGACAAAGAGCTATCGAAAAAGCTCGTCAAGGAGATTAAGGGAAGCAAGATCAAGGTGCAGGCGGCGATCCAGGGCGATGAGTTGCGGATCTCCGGCAAAAAGCGGGACGATCTCCAGGCCGTGATCCAGCACCTGAAAGACCTCGGCATCGAACAGCCCTTGCAATATGTGAACTTCCGCGATTGAGGCACTACGGGCGGGCTTGGGGGCTACCAGCCGCCACCCCCGCCGCCGCCTCCTCCGCCCCCAGAGAAACCACCACCACCCGAGCCGCTTGAACTGCTGGGCGAGCGCGCCGCCGAGGTGACCGCGGCCGCTACCGAATCTCCCAACCGCGTTGCAAAGGCATCGGACATCACGTCCGACCATCGCCCGCCCCGGTACCAGCTAGGCTGTAGGGGCTTGCCGGGCGTGCGGTTCTCATCGGCGATGGCGGTGAGCGCGGAGTTAATTTTGTTTCCCCACGCATTTTCAAGATCAAGGGCGATCGCGAAGGGCAAGATGTTCTCGTAATAGCGGGGCGTCTGGTCCGGCAAGGCAACGCCTTTGACCAAGTTGCTTTCGGCCGTTGAGAGGTAGCGCTGAAAGCCCTCGATCTCATCGAGCACGGCCCGGCCCAAATGGGTCGGCGCCTTAAGGAGATGAAAAAACACCGCATTGACGATCAGTGCAAGGACGAGAGCGCCCATGGCGATGACAGGAAAGGTTTGGCTCAAAACGCCAAGCACGACAAACTCGGCGATCAAAAACGGCAGGGCAAAGAGGGTCATAAACGCGGCTGAGACAATGGCGCCGATCGAGCGGACAGGCCTTGTGAGCGCGACCCGCCATTCGCCAACCGCGCGGGCGACAAGAAACACAACTCCGGTCGTCCACACCGACAGCCAAAGCCCGAGAAACGCGGTTTCCGCCGGGCCCGTTGAAAACACGGCAGACAGCGCGACGATGCCGAGGGTGACCAGAATGCCGATCGCAAAGAACCGAATATTGGTGACGAAATAGCGGTTCTCATATTCGCTCTCGAGGGTTTCGTTGAGCCGCTTGATCGCCCTCTGGAGGGTCTTGTGGTTGCTCTGGGACAAAACAATGCTCTCCCGGCCCTCAAAGAGGGTTTTGGCGATGCGCCGTTCGCCGGGATAAAGGTCGTCGAAGGATTTGCCCGTGCGGGTCAGCCGATAGTCCCCATCGCCTTCCTCATCGATGGTCAGCACACCTTGAACCCCCATGCTGATGAGGGCTGCCGCAAAACCCTTCCGGTCCGCTCCCATGCGCCTTACGTAGCGCAAGGCGGCCGGCGAAAGATCCTCTGGCGGACGAAATCGTGGAATGACGGTGCCGGGTGCAGGATCGCGCCCAACCCGGAACCAGACTGCCAGGTAATAGACGATCAACCCGCCAAGTCCGCCGCTCGCGATGAAGCTTGCTGCATGCTCGCGCAGATACAGGGTCATCAGGCCCGGGATGGCCGGGCGCTCCACAAAGCCCTTGGGCCAACGGACGGACACCGTTAGCCCTTCGGTGGGGCGCAACGGGTTTTTGGTCTCGACGACCACACGGCTGGTTTCATCGGCGACCAGCCGGAAGTTCGTCCCATTTGCTCCGTAAACACCGGTATAGACAGAAATCTCGGTCGCTTTGGACGCGGCGGGGAAAAGCACTTCCGTCCGGGCCTTTTGGATCGGAAAGACCCAATCATGGCCGACCGCATTCCAATAAAGCTCCTCGCCGTCGTCATGGAACAAGAGCTGATCATCGACCGCATATTCGATGGTGTAGGTATAGGTGCCCGGCTCGAGGAGGGTGTCCGGATCGCCGATATAGATCCGCTTGCCATCAAGGGACCGCTCGACGCGGTAGGGCTCTGCAAGGCCGTCTTTAAACACATTCAGAATATCGATTGGCGCGCGCGCAACCCGGCCTGCCGTCTCTTTTGCCCGGGTCGAGAAGCTGCGGTAGATGCCGCGCCGGATTTCCCGGCCTTCGGCGCGGACCACAATGGTCTCGCGCACGGTCAAAGAGGCATCGATCTCGACACGGATCAGCGTATCGTAAGAGAGGATTTCTTCCCGGGCCTCGGCCCCCATCGGCGCTAGGGCCACAAGCACAAGCGCAAGGCCCAAGATCGCGTGACACCAAGCGGGCCTGCCACTGCCCAAAACGGACTTCAGCCGAACCACTAGTTGAAGGTTACCGCAGGCACGGCGCGGTCCTTTGAGTTCTCGATCTCGAAAAAAGCTGCCTTCGAGAACGAGAAGGCCCCGGCAACGAAGTTGGACGGGAAGCTCTCGATCATGGTGTTCAGATCGCGGACGGTGCCGTTGTAATAGCGGCGCGCCATTTGGATCTCGTCTTCCACGTCATCGAGCTTGGTTTGAAGATCGAGAAAATTCTCATTGGCCTTGAGGTCGGGATAGGCCTCAACCGCGACGCGCAGATTGGCAAGGGCCGATGTGAGGGCGTTTTCCGCCGCCGATTGGCCCTCGACCGTGTCCGCGCCCAGGGATTTTGCCCGCAGTTCCGTCAGTTTCTCGAGGGTCTCTTTCTCGTGACTGCCATAGCCTTTCACGGTTTCAACCAGGTTGGGAATGAGATTGGCGCGCCGTTTCAGTTGGGTGTCGATGACACTCCATCCCTCGGCCACCAGGTTCTTGCGCTTCACCAGGCCATTATAGACCCCGATGGCCCAAAGGCCCGTAAGCGCGATAAGACCGATGATGACGAGCAAGCCGTAAAGCATGCGCCAATCTCCTCCCGAGATAATGTTCTTAGATCAGCGGCTGCCGAATCGCTGGAAGACGCGCTTGAGACCAAAAATCAAGCTGATCACGATGAAAAAGCCGATGAACCGTAGGACGACGACCCGAAGGTCAAGATTGTTCAGAATACTCATTGATGTCGACACCAGGTCGCCAATCGAGCCCTGATCGAGTGCCTGAACCCCAAGCGGCACGAGAAACTGATCAAACGCCAAGGCCAGCAGCGTGAAATAAAGCACCCGATTTTACCGCGCCATGATCAACGCGGCGAGAAAGGCGATGATAAGCCCTTGGAAGGTGTTCACCGCGGTGAACGAGTCTTCCACCAACTCTAACAGATCTCCAAAATTTTCACCCATGATAGCTCCCCTTGCTATTTTCGCTTTTTGCACCCCGCAGGCAGACGCACCGCGGCGTCTGCCGGCCGACGAGACCATAAGAGAAATGGAAGGGGAGGGGAAATCCGAAAGCGCAGGGGGCCCGGTCAGGCCTCCTTCCACGCTAGCCGCCGCGTGTCTTCTCCGCCACGGCCATGATGTCCTCACCGGCGGGGCTTTTCGGATATTTGCTCAGAATCGGGCTCTGTTGGCGGATCGCCATCTTAACCTTCTCATCGCGGCGGACGATGCCTGCGAGAGGCGGCTCAAAGCCGAGGAAGGTTTTGCAGGCGTGTGCGATTGACTTGTAGGTGCGTTTGCCTTCCGCAACGTCGCTGGCCATGTTGACGACCACCTCAACCGGCACTTTCGCGTCCCGCTGTGCCATGACCTTGATAAAGGCATAGGCATCGGTGAGCGAGGTGGGCTCGTCCGTTAAGATCACATAGATGAGGCCACTTGGTGCCGAAAGGGTTGTCGCTGCGGCGTCAATTCCAGCCGCGAGATCGATAATGAGCCAGTCATAGCTCGGCGCGAGGCCCACAAGGCCGCGCGAGATCCGCTGCAGCTCGGCCCGATTGAGGGTGCCGAGGGCCCCCGAGCCCGACCGGCCAGCCAAAATGTCATAGCCCCCCCGGCTTCCTGATCCGCCAGCGAATTTGACAACAGCCTCCTCCAGCCCGACCCGCTCTGCGAGCACCGAGGCAAGATCCCATTCCGGGGTAATGCCGAGATGCACATCCACATTAGCAAGGCCAAGATCGCCATCGAACAGCAGCACGCGCTGCCCGTCGAAGGCGAGGGCATGGGACAGGGTTGTTGAAAACCAGGTTTTGCCCACACCGCCCTTACCGGAGGCAACGGTGATCATGTTGCCCACCCGTTGGCGTTGGCGGGGAGAGGGGAGAACGTCCGAGGCTGGGACGGTCATGGGTGAACCTCGTTGTCAAAAAGGGCGGCCGATTGGGCCGGTGTGAGGGGGGCGTCGGCATCATCGAGCCTGCCGTGGGGGAAGGGATAATCAAGCAGCAGGCGGGCGAGGGAGACGGGATTGATCGTGTTCAGACCCTGGGCGACATAGGGCGTGATGGAAATTTGCGCGAGCGCCATGCGCCCGGCATCGGCGGCAGCGAGAAGCGAGCCGATGCGGCGGGCGGCATCGATCCGTGTTGCGATCATCCGCTTAACGCCAATCCGTGCAAAGGCCCGGGCCATTTCCGCGGCATCATGGGGAACCATGCCCGCATTGAGCACCAAAATCGGCTCGGGCGTGCCCGCCTCGATGAACCGCTCCAGGTCGCGCAGTTCCGAAACGACGAAGGGATTGGTGGCCGGTGTATCAACAAAC
>JBCDJA010000068.1:0-9111 GCA_038748465.1 Pseudomonadota bacterium | reverse complement strand
CGCCGCCAACTCGACAAGCTCGTGGTCGAGGAACGGAACTCGCGCCTCGAGGCCCCAAGCCATGGTCATGTTGTCAACCCGCTTCACCGGATCGTCCGCCAGCATAATATCCGTATCCAGCCGCAGCGCTTTATCGACCGGGTCTTCCGCGCCCGGGCGGTCGAAATGCGCCGCCACAACAGCCCGGCTCGCATCTTCTGCCAAGGCGCTGGGCATAAGGTGACGAGCCATTTTCTCGTGATCGCGATCGAAGAAGGCAGCGGCATAATCGCCGAGCGGGTCGTTGGAACCAGTGAGCTTGGGATACCAATGATACCCGGCAAATACTTCATCAGCTCCCTGACCGCTTTGCACGACCTTTACATGCTTTGCCACTTCCCGAGACAACAAAAAGAACGCCACATTGTCGTAAGAGACCATGGGCTCGGACATGGCGTGGATGGTCGCCGGCAGGGCGTCCATGAGGTCGGATGAGGGGATGAATAATTTGTGGTGGTCGGTGTCGAAGGTTTTTGCAACGAGGTCGGAATAGGTGAACTCATCGCCCGACTCCCCGTGTGCAGCCTCAAAGCCGATGGAGAAGGTTTTAAGGTCCGTTTGCCCCGCTGCGGCCAAGAGCGCCACGATGAGGCTTGAATCCACCCCGCCCGAGAGCAGAACCCCAACGGGCACGTCGGCGATCATGCGCCGGTCGACCGCCACTTTGAGGGCTGCCAACAAGGCCTCCTCCCAGTCTTCGGCTGCGCGGTCCTCCTCCTCGCTGGTGCGGCCAAAGTCGACCGCCCAATAGGTCGTGTCCTTAAAGGTTCCATCGGGCTCGATCCGCCGGATTGTCGCGGTCGGCAGTTTACGGACACCGGCCAAGATCGTTCGGGGAGGCGGCACCACCGCGTGGAAGCTCATATAATTGTGCAACGCTGCCGGATCAATTGTGCGGTCGATGTCCGCGCCTTTAAGGAGCGCCGGCAGGCTGGAAGCGAAAGTCAGCACACCTTCATTTTCGGCATAATAAAGTGGTTTAATCCCAAAGCGGTCGCGCACAAGCCACAGCCTGCCCGTATCCCGTTCGTGGACGGCATAGGCGAACATGCCGTAAAGCCGGGTCGGCGCGCCCTCTCCCCACGCATGGTGGGCCTTGAGAATGACTTCGGTGTCGCTTGTTGAGAAAAAGCGGTATCCGAGGCCTTCAAGCTCAGCGCGCAAGGCCTGGTAATTGTAGATGCAGCCGTTGAAAACCAGATCGAGGCCGAGATCGCTGTCCACCATCGGCTGTTGGCCGTGCTCGGACAAATCGATGATTTTAAGCCGTCGATGCCCCAAAGCGAGCCGGCCACGGGCCAAGGCACCGCCGGCGTCTGGGCCGCGCGGGGTCATCGCGTTTACCATGGCCTCGATGGCGCTCAGCGACGCGGTGCTACCGTTAAACGTTGCGATCCCGCAAAATCCACACATGCGGTTAGGTATACTCCTGAATCGGTGACGCCCCTTCACATAGGCAACTTGGCGCCCAATTGCAAAACCGGCAGGCGGCCTCTGAGCCCTGGAAACCAAAGGGCTTATCGGTCGGCAACAAGAATATCACAAATAATCTGCTTAAGGAGAATAAGGGCCATAACGAAGGCGATAAACGCCCCCCCCTATT
Organism: Pseudomonadota bacterium; assembly: GCA_038748465.1. Classification (GTDB taxonomy): domain Bacteria; phylum Pseudomonadota; class Alphaproteobacteria; order M2410; family M2410; genus JBCDJA01. The sequence continues at coordinate 7,469 of JBCDJA010000068.1, read as the reverse complement.
CAACAAAGGCGCGTATTGCTCAACCGCGAGCCTCCGCGTTTCAGACGTCCAAGGTCCGCATGGCGGCAAAGGCGCCCTTCAATTGGGCGCTCCAACGCTCTGAGAACTTGAAGAATTTAGGGTCGTTCTCGTCAATCCGCCGCTCTTGCTCAAACTTTAAGCTGCCAGCGCGGGTGACTGCTAGATCAAGCGGCATGCCCACCGTCAGGTTGGAGCGAATGGTGGAGTCCATCGACAAAAGGGTGCAAATGAGCCCGTCTTCGAGCGTCGTTTTGGGGTTCACGACCCGGTCGATGATCGGCTTGCCGTATTTATGCTCGCCAATTTGAAAGTAGGGCGAATCCTCGGTTGCCTCGATGAAGTTGCCCGCCGAATAAACCATGAAAAGCCGCGGCACGCCGCCCATACGCTCCCCGCCGACAATGATGGTGGCAGCTCCCGCTTCGCCCATAGCCGACAGGCCCGCGCCATAGCGGTTGATCACATTGCGCATCGTGTTGCCGACAATCTGCGCCACCTCATACATCGAGCGAGCGTTATAGATCGACGGCACATTGGGATCGTTCGCTTCGATCGCCTCATTGATTTCGGAGATCACGGCCTGGGTTGTCGCCAGATTGCCGGCGGTCATCATGGCGATGGCGCGCTCACCCGGGTTGGTCCAGGTGAACAGCTTCCGCACCCGAGAAATGTTATCCACGCCCGCATTCGTGCGGGTGTCGGACATGAAGACCATGCCCTCATTTACTTTTAACGCAACACAATAGGTCATTGGCTCGTACCAAGATCCAAAATACATCGAAGGGCCCTGCTTGCGCGTCGACCAACGGCCGAATCGTCACCTTGCGTGTGCCATAATACGCGTGTTTCGCGACAAGCGGGTAACCTATTGCGAGGGCTTGGTCGGGCCAGCGCCGTTTGCCTCGGCCTCTGTGACCTGAAGGCCAAAGCCGAAGCTTGCACCAATGGCGTCCGATACGCGGTAATTCGCGCTGATAAAGTCGGTCAGAAATTCGTGCAAACCGGCATCTAGGACGATCTGAATGTCGTCGACGAGCAGACGATCAAGCATCTCCTCCACGACGGACCGGCAAGCCGGTCGCTCGCCATAAAGAGCCTCAAGAGCGCCAAGTGCCGCATCGATTTGCGAATAGCTATAGCGCAAAGATCGGGGCGATTTCGGCTGCAAAATGAGAAATGCCGCGACGCCTTTCGGATTGACGTGATCGTGGGTGACGAACTGGAAGGTTCGCAAGGTGCCCGTCGCCTGCAACAAAGACGCCCACTGATAATGATCGACACCGCCGCCTACTTCCCGCACTGAAGGCAGCAGCAGATGATATTTCACATCAAGGATACGCGCCGTTGAATCGGCCCGCTCCACGAACCAGCCGAGCCTTATAAATTGCAGGGCATCGTCCCGGGCCAGGGTGCCTTCCACAGCCCCGCGCACCCGCGCGGCTTTGGCTTTCGCCCAATCGATAAAATCTGTGAGCGATCCATCATTCACCGATGGCATGCGCATGGCACGGAACTCATCCCGCGCATCGTTGGTGGCCTCCCAAACATCGGTCGTCAGCGAGGCCCGAACCGCGCGCGCATTGTCCCGTGCCGCCTTGAGGCAGGAAAAAACGCTCGACGGGTTCGACGGGTCGGAGACGAGATGGTTCACAGCTTCCTGGGCTGCGGCGGTTTCGATATCACCGGGAAAGGTGCGTCGACCGCCTGCGGCAACCAACACAGAGGACCACTCGTTAGAGGGCGCGGCCGTCTCTGCGACCGGCATCATGGACATCCGCCGGGCGGCATCGAGAAGACGCGCATCGTGTTCCAAGCGTTCGAAATACCGTCCGAACCAGAATAAATTTTCTGCAACCCGGCTGAGCACAATGCCCCCGTTGGTTCGTGTCCATCCTGTCGGGCGCCCTTGCCTCAGTAGCGAAGCACCCAGGTGTCTTTCACCCCGCCGCCTTGACTTGAATTCACGACCAAAGACCCCTCCGGCAGGGCAACACGGGTCAGCCCGCCGGGCGTGACCCGCACGGTTTGGCCTGAGAGGGCGAACGGCCTGAAATCGATATGCCGCGGGGCCACCCCCTCTTCGACAAGGGTTGGCGATGTGGAGAGCGCCAGGGTCGGCTGCGCGACGAAGGACCCTGGGGAGGACTCCATCCGTTGAAGATAGGACGTGCGCTCATCGGCGGTCGCCTTTGGCCCAACCAGCATCCCATAGCCCCCAGAGCCATGCACCTCCTTCACGACCAAGTCCTGAAGGTTGTCGCGCACGTGAGCATATTGGTCCGCATCCCCGCATTGATAGGTGGGCACATTCGGCAAGATCGGCTCTTCTCCGAGGTAAAAGCGGATCATCTCGGGCACGTAGCAATAGGTCGCTTTATCGTCGGCCACGCCGGAACCGGGGGCGTTGAGCAGGGTCACGTTGCCGTCGAGATAGGCACGCATAAGCCCTGGGACCCCAAGGGCGGAGTCCGGCCTAAAGGCCAGCGGGTCGAGAAAATCGTCATCGATCCGGCGATAAATCACGTCAACGCGTTCGGCCCCGCGGGTTGTCCGCATCCAAACCTTGCCGTTTTCGACGAATAAATCATCACCTTGCACAAGGGAGATGCCCATTTGATCGGCAAGGAACGAGTGCTCGTAATAGGCGCTGTTAAACGGCCCTGGGGTTAGGATCGCCAGCGTGGGCACGCCCGTGCAGGCGGGGGGTTTCACCTCTTCCATGGTGAGCTGCAAGAGGTCCGGATACCCATCCACCGGCGCGATCCGACCGCCTTGGAAAAACTCCGGGAACAGCCGCATCATCAGCTCGCGATTTTCGAGCACGTAAGAGATGCCAGATGGCGTGCGGCAATTGTCTTCCAGCACGTAAAACTCGTCCGGCCCGGTGCGAACCAAATCCGTGCCAATGATGTGGGCATAGATATCGAGCGGGGGGCTGAACCCCTTCATGGCCGCCAAAAACACATCGTTTTTGGAGACCAAACGATCGGGCACCTTGCCGGCACGAACAATCTCGGCATCGTGGTAGACATCGCGGATAAAGGCGTTAAGCGCCCGGGAGCGCTGCATGACGCCAGCTTCAATCCGCTGCCATTCCGGTGCGGTGAATACCCTGGGGATAAGGTCAAACGGGATGAGGCGTTCTGCGTCTGTTTGCTCTCCGTAGACGGCAAAAGTGACGCCGATACGCCGGAGAATAACGCTCGCCTCCTCACATTTTCGGTGGAGGTCAGCCAAATCTGTTCGGGCGATCCAGTCAGCGATGTCAGCATAACCGGGACGAATGTCCTCGCCGACGCCCATCTCATTAAAGCAGGTCGCAGTTCCCAACACAGTTTTATCACTGTATCGTTGCGTTGCACACATCGCAACTGCTTAACACTGTTCGTCTCCTTGAGTTCTTGGCTCTGGTATTGTGCTACGCAAAATCGAGACCAGTGACGCCAACGGAACCCAGAGTATGACCATACGCGTCGCGCTTCATCACCGGACCGAGTACCACTACGACCGCCCCATCCAACTCAACCCGCACATTGTCCGCCTGCGGCCGGCCCCCCATGCCCGCACGCCGATCGTCTCCTACAGTCAAACGGTCACGCCCGCTCAGCACTTCGTCAATTGGCAACAAGACCCCTTCGGCAATTATCTGGCCCGCCTCGTTTTCCCTGAAAAAGCAGACGTGCTGTCGGTGACGATCGACCTGGTGGTTGATCTCGTGGCGGTCAACCCGTTTGATTTCTTTCTCGAAGAAAACGCCTTTCACGCCCCCTTTAGTTATCTGCCTGACGAACGCGCAGACTTGGCGCCCTATCTCGAAACGACAATTACCGGCGATCTTTTTGACGATCTTGTTTTTGAGGTTCGCAAACGCTGGCGAGATGCAGAGCCTGAGACCCTGCGCACGGTCGATTTTTTGGTGGAGACCAATCAAATCCTAGAGCTGAGGATTGAGTATACCGTCCGTATGGAGCCTGGCGTTCAAACACCGGAAGAAACGTTGTCGCTCGCGCGCGGCTCGTGCCGGGATTCTGCCTGGCTCTTGGTCTCGCTCCTCCGCCGTGTCGGCATCGCGGCCCGCTTTGTCTCGGGATATCTTATCCAACTCGCGCCAGATGAACGACCGGTCGACGGCCCGGGCGGTCCGCTTGCTGACTTTACCGATCTCCATGCCTGGGCCGAGGCTTATATCCCCGGCGCCGGATGGATCGGACTGGACCCCACTTCAGGTCTTTTTGCCGGCGAGGGCCACATCCCGCTTGCTGCAACCCCAACGCCCCAATCGGCAGCGCCCATCTCCGGCAGCCTCGAGGCGGCTGAGGTCGATTTCGATTTCGCGATGTCGGTGACGCGGGTGCGCGAGCCTGCCCGCATCACCAAACCCCTCACCGAGGCCCATTGGTCAGCCCTTGATGCCGCCGGAGAGGCGGTGGAGGCGCGCCTTCGATCGGACGGTGTGAACCTGATGATGGGCGGTGAACCGACCTTCGTGTCCTCCTCCGACCGGGACAGCGAAGAATGGACGATCGACGCCGTCGGCCCCACGAAGCGCCATTACGCCGACCGGCTTTCCCGGCGCCTACAGGCACGCCTTGCCCCTGGCGGTGTGCTCACCCACGGGCAGGGGAAATGGTATCCGGGGGAACAATTGCCGCGCTGGGCGTTTGGGCTTTATTGGCGGCGCGACCAAGAGCCGTTGTGGTCGGACCCCGCGCTGTTGTCGACCGAGCATCCGGCGCTCTTGCCGGCCTCCGACACGGCGCAGATCCTGGCCGAGACCCTCGCGGCGGAGCTGGGCCTTGATCCAGATTATGTCCAGCCCGTCTTTGAAGATCCGGCGGAGTTTCTGCTGGCAGAGCATCGCCTGCCCAACAATTTGACCCCGGACAATAACAAGTTGGACGACCCGCTCGAGCGCACTCGGCTGTCGCGCATTTTCGACCAGGGGCTCACCAATCCGGTTGGGTTTGTCTTGCCGGTACAACAGGCCCAATCGCTTGCCACAGCCGGTCGCGACTTTGCGTGGTTGTCCGAGCTTTGGACAACACGCCGTGGGCGGATATTCCTCACCCCGGGCGATAGCCCCGCCGGCCTTCGATTGCCGCTTCGCGGCTTGCCTTACCTCACACAAAACGTCTATCCGCATATTTTTGAGCTGGACCCCTTCGCACCCCGCGGCCCATTGCCCCGGGTGCGCTTGCGCCATCAAGAAAGGCCGCGCCCCAAGGCCTGGCAGCGACCGGAACGCCAGCCCACGCTTTCGGCCGATGGCACGATCATCCGGCCCAGTTCCGACAAGCCACCCCGGGAGGGCGATCAGAATTGGTCCGTGCGCACCGCCCTCACGGTCGAGCAGCGCGAAGGGCAGCTCTACATTTTTATGCCGCCCGTGGAGACGGCCGATGCTTGGGTGGAGATGGTCGGCGCCATCGAACGGTCGGCCGCCGCGCTCGGACAACCGGTGCGACTTGAGGGCTATCCCGCGCCGACCGATCCGCGCCTTAACATGATCAAGATCACACCGGACCCAGGCGTTATCGAGGTCAACATTCATCCGTCTGCATCTTGGTCCGATCTCAAAACCACGACCTATGCGCTTTACGAGGAGGCAAAGCACTGCGGGCTCGATGCCTCGACCTTTATGGTGGACGGACGGCCCCTCGGCTCCGGGGGAGGCGCACACATCACCTTGGGCGGACGGACGGCCGGGGAGAGCCCGTTTCTGAGGCGGCCGGATCTGCTGGCCTCGCTCATCCGGTTTTGGCAAAATCACCCGTCTCTTAGCTACTTTTTCTCTGGCCTCTTCATTGGGCCGACGAGCCAAGCACCGCGCGTTGATGAGGCCCGCGAGGGGCTGCTCTATGAGCTAGAGATCGCGCTTCGCCAACTCTCAGCGGCAAGCGATATCCCCACGCCGCCATGGATCGCAGATCGAGTGTTGCGCCACTTGCTGGTGGACGTCACCGGCAACACCCATCGGGCCGAGATTTGTATCGACAAACTGTTCTCCCCCGATAGCGCAACCGGGCGTCTTGGGATCGTCGAGTTTCGCGCCTTTGAAATGCCGCCCCATGCCCGCATGAACCTCGCCCAGCAATTGGTGCTGCGCGCGCTTGTGGCGTGGTTTTGGCGTGAGCCCTATCGCGCGCCCCTGCGCCGCTTCGGCACCGCGCTCCACGATCGGTTTATGTTACCAACCGTTCTTTGGACAGATTTTTGTGAAGTTTTGGCGCTCGTCAGTGAAGGGATCGGTCATCCACTGGACCCGGCGTGGTTTGAGGCGCAACGCGATTTCAGGTTTCCCTTTATCGGCGAGATGTCCGATGCGGGCATCACCGTCAGTTTGCGTAATGCCCTTGAGCCTTGGCACGTCTTGGGTGAAGAGCAAGGCGCGGGCGGAACAGCCCGGTTCGTCGATTCATCGCTTGAGCGGATCGAGGTGAAGGTCACCGGCGCCTTCGACCCCGCTGTCCATGCGATTGCGTGCAATCAGCGCCCCTTGCCGTTACAAAAAACCGAGCGGCGCGATGAATGGATCGCGGGCGTGCGCTTCCGCACGTGGTGGCCATCCCACTGCCTTCATCCCTTGATCGCGCCCCACGCCCCGCTGACATTCGATCTGGTGCAACGCGCCGAGGAGCGCGCGATTGTCGGCTGCCGGTACCAATCGGTCCACCCGGGTGGGTTTAACTTTGAAACCAGACCGATTAATGCCTTGGAGGCAGAGGGGCGAAGGCTTGCCCGTTTCGAATCAGGTGGCCACTCGCCAGGGCGGATCGTCCTACAGCCCGAGCAACCGAACCCGGAATACCCCTACACGCTGGACCTCCGGTTTTAGGGCGCCTTAGGCAGCCGGGCTTTGACTCACGGCTTTGAAGAAAGCAAAGCGCGATCAGGCCCTTGCCTTGTGCCGCGCGCGATACCACGATTGGACAGGACGTGGGTTGGATCCCGCGCGCAAGGCTTTGGAGGGCAGGCGTGAACGAGCGCAAACCGATTGACGAGCAATTCCGCGACATCGTGCGCCGGGTGCCGGTGCCGACGGCCATCGTGGCCGCGGGAACGGGCGAGGCCGGGGGTGTTGCAATGACGGCCACGGCCCTCAGCGTTATCTCGACCGCAGAACCGACTGTCCTGATTTGCCTCTCCGATCAGGGGGTCCTTGCTCCGATCCTCGACGAGGGCGTGGCTATCAGCATCAATCTTCTCACCATGCAGGACGCGGAACTCGCCATTGCCTTTTCCGGGGAGGGCCGGGCAACCGCCAGCGATGGACGCTGGGCTCTCTCCAAGGCCGACACGCCGGTCCTTGCCGGCGGCCTTGCTAATCTTACCGGCACCATAACGGATTTGGGACGCATGGGTGGACAGCTGATTGTCCTTGCGGCAATCGATGGCCTTACGGAGCGGGCGCGCGCCGGCGGCGACAAAGCCCAAGCCTTGATGCATGT
>JBCDJA010000067.1:0-9126 GCA_038748465.1 Pseudomonadota bacterium | reverse complement strand
GCTTTCTCTGATGGCTGAGGCTTTGGCCGAGCTTGACGGCCTGACGGCGCTTGCAGACTTGGCGCAGACCCGAAGCTATGTGGAACCCACCCTTGATGCCTCCCCGGTATTCGAGGTGGAAGACGGACGCCATCCGGTTGTTGAGGCCATGCTGCGCGAGCAGGGCGAGGCGTTTGTTGCAAACGATTGCAAGCTCGATGCGAGCGGTGAGGCAGAGCGCTTGCTGCTCGTGACCGGGCCCAATATGGCCGGCAAATCGACCTTCCTCCGGCAGAACGCCTTGCTTGTCATCCTTGCACAGATTGGATCCTTTGTGCCGGCGCGGCTTGCCCGCATCGGGGTTGTGGATCGGCTTTTCAGCCGGGTCGGTGCCGCCGATGATCTGGCCCGTGGCCGGTCGACCTTTTTGGTGGAGATGGTGGAAACGGCGGCGATCCTAAATCAATCGACGGCCCAGAGCTTTGTGATCCTCGATGAAATCGGCCGGGGCACGGCGACCTATGATGGCCTGTCGATTGCCTGGGCTGCCATCGAGCATCTGCACGATGCGAATGCGTGCCGGGCGCTTTTTGCCACCCATTATCACGAATTAACGGCGTTAGCGGAGCATCTCGACGGCCTTGCCAATGTCAGTATGCGGGTGCGGGAATGGGAGGGGCAAGTCGTCTTTATGCATGAGGTCATTGCGGGGGCAGCCGACCGATCTTATGGGATTCATGTGGCCGACCTCGCCGGGTTGCCAAAGCCGGTCATTGCCCGTGCCCGGGCCCTGATGCGGCAACTCGAAAAAGGCGGGCGCACGATTACCGTCGTGCGGGGCCCTGAGGATTTACCGCTTTTTGTTTCCGCATCCCAGGCGCCGCCCGATGCGACCCCTGCCGCGCAGGCCGCCCCGGCGCCAGCCCCGCCCTCCCCGGTGGAAGAAAGGCTTGCGGCAATTGATCCCGACACATTGACGCCGCGTGTGGCACTTGATCTCGTCTACGATCTCAAAAAGTTGCTGACCATCGGGGAGACGAGTTCGTGAGTGAGGTTTGGGCTGGCAAGGGGCTTGCGGCGGCCATGGAGGGGTTGCGCACGCGCCTGGCGGAGGTGGCTGAGAGCCACAAAGATGTGACGGCGCCGCCTGGCCGGAACGAGGTGTTGCAAGCGGTGTCTAAGGCGCTTGACGAAGGGCGGGAGGCCTGCCGCGAGGCGCTGGAAGCGCGCCAGATTGGAGGCCTTGCTGTTGCCCGCGCGTTGTCGGACCTTCAAGACGGCCTCATCGACACGCTGATGTGGTTTGCCCGCGAATACGCGCTCAAAAATCACAAAAAGGCCTTCGGCAAAGGCCTTTGCCTCGTTGCCACGGGCGGTTATGGACGCGCGACCCTAGCGCCCGGCTCCGACATCGATTTGATGGTTCTTTATGCGGATAAACTCACACCGCATGTCGAGAAGCTTGTTGAGTTTCTGCTCTATATTTTGTGGGACCTTGGCCAGCAGGTCGGCCACGCAACCCGCAGCATCGAAGAATGCATCCGCCTCAGCCAAGGCGATTACACCATCCGCACCGCGCTTCTGGAGGCCCGCTATCTCAGTGGCGATGAGGCGCTTTTTGCTGCTCTGATCGATACCTTCGATGCCGAAATCCTAAAGGGTAACAGCGCCGATTTCATTGAGGCCAAGTTGGCCGAACGCGATCAGCGCCATAAGGGAGCGGGTGAGAGCCGGTATCTCGTCGAGCCGAACATCAAAGACGGGAAGGGGGGCTTGCGTGATCTGCACACCCTGTTTTGGATCGGCAAGCATGTCTATCGGGTGGCCAACCCAGAGGACTTTGTGTCCCTTGGTCTGCTTACGGATCAAGAATTTGTGCGCTTCCAAGAGGCGGAGGCGTTTTTGTGGCAGGTGCGGTGCCACTTGCACTTTTTGGCTGGCCGCGCTGAGGAGCGTTTGACTTTCGACCGGCAAATCGAGATGGCGGTCCGGCTGGCCTATTCGGCGACACGCGATCAAAAAGCCGTCGAGCGCTTCATGACCGATTATTTTCGTGTGGCCAAGGATGTCGGCGATCTAACCCGGATCATCTGTGCCGATCTTGAGTTGAAGGAACAAAAGTTTTGGTCGGCCATCGGCGAGTTTTTCCGCGCCGGCGGGCGGCGCACGGTTGGGGCCCATGGCTTAGCCGTCGAGCGTGGCCGGCTCGATGCAACCGACGAGGGGGTGCTTGAGGCGGACCCCGTTACGATCCTGCGGGTCTTCCAGATCGCCGATCAATTGCAGACCAAAATTCATCCGCGCCTCCTTACGCTGATCACCCGGTCGCTTGACTTGATTGACGACGAGCTCCGCTCAAGCGCTGAAGCCAATCAGGTCTTTATGGAGGTTCTCACCTCGCGCCAGGACCCAGAGCGGGCCTTGCGCTCCATGAACGAGGCGGGTGTGTTGGGTGCCTTTGTGCCCGAGTTCGGCCGCATCGTCGCGATGATGCAATTTAATATGTATCATCACTATACGGTCGATGAGCATACGATCCGCTGTGTCGGGAATTTGGCCCTGATTGAGCGGGGCGAGCTTGCCCATGAGCTTCCCCTGTCAGACAAAATCATCCATCAGGTCGTCGGGCGCGATGCGCTGTTCGTTGCCATGCTCTTACACGATATCGCAAAGGGGCAGGAAGGCGACCACAGCGAGATCGGCGCTGAAATCGCCCGCCGCTTAGGCCCCCGCTTTGGCTTGAACGCTGCAACCACCGACACCGTTGCCTGGCTCGTCGAGAACCATTTGCTGATGAGCGATTACGCCCAGCGGCGCGATATATCAGACTCCAGAACGATAGAAGATTGTGCACGGATCATCCAAAGCCCGGAGCGATTGCGGCTTTTGCTTTGCCTTACCGTTGCCGATATCCGCGGCGTCGGCCCCGGGGTGTGGAACGGCTGGAAGGGGGAGTTGTTGCGCCAGCTTTACTTCGAGGTGGAGGCGCATTTGCAAGGGGGGCATTCGGCCGTCTTGCGCCCGGACATCGTTGGACAAAAACGCGAGGCGGTAGAGCAGGGCCTCACTGGCTGGAGCGCGCCCGTGCGCGCGGCGGTGCTTGATGATTTTGAGGACCCTTATTGGCGGGCCTTCGATACCGCCACCCATGAGCGCCATGCAGCGCTCATTCGCCGCTCGTTTGAGGCGAAAGAGGGTGAGGCGGTGGCGTTTATCTCCGCCGCGCCCGATGACTTTCGCGATGTGACCCAGGTCTCGATTTACACCGACGATCGGCCGGGCCTCTTTGCCCTATTGGCCGGCGCAATCACAGGGGCCGGCGGCAGCATTGCCGATGCGAAGGGCTTTACGGCGCGCAGCCGCAAAGTGATCGACGTGTTTTGGGTGCAGGACTTCGATGACAGTGCCTTTGACGACCCGATCCGGATTGAGCGTTTGGATGCGCTCGTCAACAGGCTCTTGATCTCCGGCCAGGGGGCGGCGGGGCTGCCTCCGTTCACGTCCAATCTCGCGCGGCGCCGCCAGGAGGCTTTCGACCGGGAGCCGCAAGTGCTCGTCGACAACCGCGCCTCTGCCGATTGCTCGGTGATCGAGGTCAATGGGCTTGACCGTCCAGGCCTACTGTTCGATCTGGCAACGGAATTAGCTGCGATGAAGCTCTCCATAGCATCCGTCCACGTTGCAACTTACGGCGAGCAGGCGATTGACGTGTTTTATGTGAAAGACCAATTCGGGCTCAAATTGACCCATCCCCAAACCATCGAGAAGGTCGCTGGGCGTTTGACCGCGGTGCTCACTGGGGCTGCGCCTGGCGCCGAACCAGGGGCGGGCTTGTAGGCGCTTTCCGGTCGGTCTCGCTCGTTTTCTTCTCAGGGGCGCCTTGTCATGCGAAAAGGTCGGGCAACGCCCCGACCACCCCTACATGCGAACGGTTCTCAAATTGCGGGCGAGGTGCTAAAGCCTTCCCGGTCTTTCGGTGGAGGTTCGCATCATGTTTCAGCGCCTACGTCAGCTTCTCGTCAACAGCCGCTTTGGGCCGGCCGAGGTTACGGCCGTTCAGCAGTTCACCCCCCATATGATCCGGCTAACCCTCGCCAGCGATCTTGTGCGGGAGTTTGCGCCGGACTGTGCCGGCGGGCACCTGAAGCTCGTCGTTCCGGACAAAGACCAGTCGCCCAGCGCCTTCGAGGCCTTTATCGAGGCGGGCAAGTTCAAGTCCCAGATGCGCACCTACACCATTCGCCATGCCCGTCCCCATGCCGGGGAGATTGACGTCGATATCATGACCCATGGCGATTTGGGCCGCGTTGGCCCTTGGGCTCAACGCACCTCGGTGGGCGAGGTGCTTGTGATCTCGCGCTGTGGGAGCCCGAAACTTATCACAAAGGGTGTGAGGCAAGTTTTGGCCGCCGCGGACCTTACCGGGTTTCCCGCCCTTGCCGCTGGCCTTGAGACCCTTTCGGGTGATGTGGCGGTGACTGCCTTTGTGGAAATTCCGAGTGAAGAGGACCGGCAGCCCTTTGATGCAGCCCCAGGTATCGCGGTGAGGTGGATCATCAAGCCAGACCCCTCCGCCCCCGGAACAGACCTCATCGAGGCGATCAAATCAGCCCCGGCCCCGGGACCGAAGACAAGCGTGTTCGTCGCCGGTGAATTCTCAACCGTTAAGGCCCTGCGCCAGTACTTCAAAAAAGAGCTGAAGGTCGACAAGGCGCGCACCTATATCTCGTCCTATTGGAAGGTCGGCCTTGATGAAAACGCCCATAAAGAGGTCAAAGCCGCCGCAGCGTGAGCGCTCAGGCCGCCCTCACCCGCTCATGCAGCATGCTGCGCTCCTCCGCTGTCAGATGGATAGGCTCGGCGATCGGCCTCCCATCCGACGTGAAAAAAGCGTTGCGTTTGTAGCGCCCCGTGACGAAGGCACCGAGGGCGTGGCCCAGGGTTGGGCCGAGAAGGAGATAGGGGTTGGGCGTGGGCAAGGCCGGGTCGGGCCCGTCTTTGGCTTCTTTGTGAAAAACAGCGCCCCGCACGGGACCGAGGGTTGCTTGCTCATCGTGGGTGAATTGCCCGGGCCGCTCGATGAGACTGACAAACGCGATGAGGCGTGTTGGCAGCGTGTTGCAAAGGGGCGTGTTACAGCATGTGGCAAACCAGCGAAGCGGCCCGCGATTGCTCAGTCGCAAGGTGGCGAGCTGCTCGCGCCCCCGGGCGATCTCCACCCGGTGCGGCTGGGTCTGAAAAAGTCGTGTGCCGCCCCGCCCATCGAGGGCATCGCTTTGGCGGTGGAGATGGTGGGCAAAGGCCTGGCAGTCGCGGCAATAGCAAACGAGGCGATTGATCACGCGCTTTGGGGTGAGCCCTCTAAGGGTCGCTGAAAAGGCGTTGCAGGTGCAGGTGACGGCAAGATCGGGCATGGAAGGGTCCGGTTGAGGGGGATGACCGTGCCACCATGGCAAATCAGCCAGGGGACGCAATGGGTTAAAGCTCTGAGGGACAGCGGTTCCTGGCTTTTGCGGCCCGGAGCGCGCCTCGGCACGGGGGCGTGCTGAACCCCTGCAAGGATCGGCCGTGCATTTGCCCGATGCCTCGGTTATGACGAGGCTCGTTTTTACCGTCCGGCGCTCCTTCATGTCTCTTTTGCGTTCTTCAGCCGTCGTCTCGGTCTTCACCCTGATGAGCCGGGTACTCGGTCTTGTGCGCGAAATCGCCTTGGCGCGGTTCCTCGGCACCGGGCCCGTGGCCGATGCTTTTTTCGTTGCGTTTCGGTTTCCCAATTTGTTCCGGCGTATTTTTGCCGAAGGCGCGTTCAATTCGGCCTTTGTGCCGCTCTTTGGCCGGCGCCTGGAGGCGGAGGGGCGCGAGGGCGCGCAGGTCTTTAGCGATGAGGCCTTCAGTTTTTTATTCTCCGTACTTCTCGTCCTTACTCTGATCGCCATGGCCGCCATGCCCTGGTTCGTGCTGGCCATTGCCGGGGGCTTTCGCGCCGATCCGGAGAAGTTCGACCTCACGGTCCTCCTGACACGGATAACGTTTCCCTACCTTTTGTTTATGTCCTTAACGGCGCTTTTGAGCGGGATGTTGAACTCGCTGGGGCGGTTCATCGTGGCCGCTGCGGCGCCGATCTTGCTCAACATTGTGCTGATCGTCGCGGTGATCTACGGGGCCCGGTACACCCAAACCCCTGGCCATGCCTTGGCGATGGGCGTTGCGGTTGCCGGTGTGTTGCAGTTTTTGCTCGTCTTGTGGGGGGCTGCACGACAAAAGATGCTGCCGCGTTTGCGCTGGCCGCGGCTCACGCCCGGTGTCAAACGGTTGCTCACCCTCGGCGTGCCCGGGGTGATCGCCGGGGGCATCACCCAGGTCAACATTTTGGTTGGGACACAGATTGCAAGCTTTGAGCCGGGCGCTGTGTCGTATTTGTCGTTTGCGGACAGGATCTACCAACTGCCGCTCGGGCTTGTGGGCATTCCGATCGGGATTGTGTTGCTGCCCTATCTCGCGCGGCAAATCGCAGCCGATGACCGATCGGGCGCCGATGACAGTCAAAACCGGGCCGTTGAATATGCGATGGCGCTCACCTTGCCGGCGACGGCGGCGATCCTCGCCATTCCGCTCTTTATCATCACCACGCTTTATCAGGGTGGGGCGTTTACAGCCGAGGACAGCGCCAAAACGGCGGCGGCCCTGGCGGTGTTCGGCCTTGGCCTTCCAAGCTTTGTGCTCAACAAGGCCTTCTCGCCCGGATTTTTTGCCCGCGAGGACACGAAGACACCGATGATCTTTGCCGGGATTTCCGTTGCTGTGAACATCGCGGTGAGTTTGGTCCTGTTCCAATATATCGGGTTCCTGGGCGTGGCCTTCGGCACGTCGATCGCCGGCTGGGTGAACGCGCTCTTGCTGGGGATTGAGCTGGTGCGCCGAGGTCATTTAACGCTCGATGCGCGGCTCATGGGCCGGCTCCCGCGCCAAATCATCGCCAGTGCAGGCATGGGGGGCGCGCTTTGGTATGCGGGCCAGCAGCTTGCCCCCGCGCTTACCGGCGACCTTTGGGATAAACTCGGGGCGCTCATGCTGTTGGTGGGCTTGGGCGTGATCGTTTACGCCGCCTTGGCGCTCGTTATCGGGGCGATCCGCCTCTCCGATCTGAAAGATCTTCGCCGCCGCCCGGCCTAAGGGTGCGATGGCCGTACCGCCGCGCGGTTGCCGCCGCGAGGTCGTCGCAACGCGGTTGTCATAAGGTGCGTGCGGTTGCCAGAACGGGAGCAAGGCGCGATAACCTCCGCCGCACAGACCCGTGTGCCCGGACGCATGCGAGGCCATGACAAGCTTGAGGAGACCCAATCCGTGACGGCTGACGAGGGCGCCCAAGGCGCCGTGACCAAGCCCGCGCCTCAAGCGGACGCGGCCCCCCCCTATGCCGGGCCGTCCCGGGTGCTGTCGGGCGTGCAGCCCACGGGCAATCTGCATCTTGGAAATTATCTGGGGGCCATCAAACGGTTCGTCGCCCTGCAGGATGATTTTGAGACCCTCTATTGCGTGGTCGATTTGCACGCCATCACGGTATGGCAAGATCCGGTGCAGCTCGCCGACCAGATCCGCGAGACCGCCGCCGCCTATATCGCCTGCGGTATCGACCCAGAGCGGTCGGTGATTTTCAATCAAAGTCGCGTCTCTGGCCATGCGGAGTTGGCTTGGATTTTCATGTGCATCGCCCGCATGGGCTGGCTCAACCGGATGACCCAGTTCAAAGAAAAAGCCGGCAAGAACCGCGAGAACGCGTCTGTGGGCCTCTTTGCCTATCCAGCGCTGATGGCGGCCGATATTCTGGTTTACCGGGCCACCCATGTGCCTGTTGGGGATGACCAGAAGCAGCATTTGGAATTGGCGCGCGATATTGCGCAAAAGTTCAACAACGATTTTGGCGAGGTCAACGCGGCGGCCCGGGCGTTTTTCCCGCTGCCGGAGCCGCTGATTACTGGCCCGGCGACCCGTGTCATGTCGCTGCGGGACGGCAGTTCCAAAATGTCAAAATCCGACCCCTCCGCCATGGCACGCATCGTCCTCACCGATACGGCCGATGACATCGCCAAGAAGATCCGCAAGGCTAAAACTGACCCAGAACCTCTGCCGGAAACCACGCAAGGCCTTGAAGGTCGCCCGGAGGCTGCCAATCTTGTTGGTATCTATGCGGCGCTTTCCGATCAGACAGCGGATGAGGTGCTGCGAGAGTATGGCGGTGCGCAATTCTCTGGCTTTAAGGCCGCGTTGGTCGATTTGGCGTGCGACCGGCTAGCGCCGATTGCCGATGGCATGAGCCGATTGATGCAAGATCGCGCCTACCTCGATCAGGTGCTCGATCAGGGCTCTGAGAAGGCCGATGCCATCGCAAGCCAGGTGATGCGCGAGGTCAAAGAGATCATTGGCTTGATTTAAAGGGCCGCATGGATTGGGGCGCCGCCGCGTGCCCCCACGCCCCCTACGGAGGAACGAAACCGATGAGCATGGCCCAAAGCCTGAGGCGCATCGGCAGCCGAACCCGCCGATCCTTGCAATCGGTCGGTAGCGGTGCCAGCAGCCGCATAGGCCAGTTAAGCGCCCAGGTGCTTGCCGCCCTGTTAGGCGTCTTCCTGATCGCGCTGTTCATCTATTATTTCATCGGCTCCAAACTGGTGCATCGGATCGACGATAATTTGGACTACAAACCCCCGGTTGCTGTCCTGCCGAACCAAAGCCACGCGGTGGCCATGGCTGCAGGTCTGATGGAACGTGAAGTAGACGGACACGGATGGGTCTCGAATGATCCGTTTTATTATCCGAGTGCGGTACTTGATAATATGCCGAATTTCCAGGCCGGCATTAAGGAATCGGTTGAGATCTTCACGGAGAAGATGCGGGATAATCTGGGCCGTAAGCGCGGATCGAGCGAAATCGACGAGAGTTTGCGTACCGCTCGCAGCCGCTTGGGGACCGATCCCTCCCAATGGATTTGGGACCCCTCAGAAAGCGCGCTTCCTCGTCAGTCTGCTGAATCGCTCTCTCGGCCAGGGATTGAGAATCTGCAGGATTACAACAGTCGCCTTGGGCAAGGCATCGCGTTTTTCGATCCCCGATCGGATAACTTGCGAGTAACCCTCGATGCGATTGCCT
>JBCDJA010000066.1:0-9249 GCA_038748465.1 Pseudomonadota bacterium | reverse complement strand
CGGGTGACCTTCGATGCCGGCATCGTCCGCGGCCTTGAATATTACACCGGGCCCGTTTGGGAAGCAGAGCTTCTGTTTGAAACGAAAAATGAAAAGGGTCAGCCCGTGCGCTTTGGGTCCGTCGGCTCCGGCGGGCGCTATGACGGACTTGTGAAGCGCTTTAAAGGAATTGAGGTCCCGGCCACCGGTTGCTCGATTGGCGTCAGCCGCCTCCAGGCAGCCCTTGAAAGCGTTGCGAGCGGGCCTGCCCCCAGTCCCGGCCCTTGCATCGTTCTGGTGCTCGATGAGGCGCGCCGGGCGGAGGCCTTGTCGATGGTGTCCGAGCTGCGGGCCGCCGGCGTGCGCAGCGAGCTTTATCTTGGGACTGCCGGCATGAAAGCGCAGCTGAAATACGCTGACCGGCGCGCGAGCCCCCTGGCGATCATCGAGGGGGAGGACGAGCGCGCGGCGGGGGCGGTCACCTTGAAGGACCTCGACCTCGGTGCCCGCATGTCAGCAGAGATCGCCGATAACACCGAGTGGCGCCAGGGGCAGCCGGCCCAGACGACCCTTCCGCGCACTGATTTGGTCAGCGCCGTCAAACGCATTCTGGCCGATCAAGCAAAGCGGGGGACGGGCCCATGACGATGGTCCCAGAACGCCCGATTGCCGATCCAAAAGTCGTCGATGCGCTGCGCGATATGGCTGACGCCCTTGACCGCGCCTTTCGTGCTGCGGGATGCCAATCGGTCGATTCGCCTATTCTTCAGCCAGCCGATGAAATAATCGATTTGCTGGGTGAGAATGTGCGCCGTCGGGTCTTTATGTGTGCCGATGCCGCCGGAGAAGAGCTTTGTCTGCGGCCTGACCTTACCATTCCGACCTGTCGATACTACCTGAACGGGCTCGATCCGTCCGCGCCGCCGGCGTCTCAGACCCGGCTTTCGTATTGCGGACCGGGCTTTCGGCGGGCCCCGTCCGGCGAGGCTAGGGCGCGCGAGTTCACCCAGGCAGGTTTTGAACTGCTTGGCCCCGAAGACGCCCTTAAGGCCGATCTTGAGACCTTCAAACTGACCTATGATGTTTGTGTGGGTGCCGGTTTTACTGGCCCGCAGCTGCGTTTCGGCGATCTTGGGCTATTCACAGCGCTTTTGGACGCGCTCCCCCTCTCGGAGGCATGGCGGCACAAACTCAAGCGAAATTATTGGCGGCCGGACTATTTTAGCAATCTCGTCGGCCAGCTGGCGGATCCGGCGCTACAGCGCGAGGCTGTTCTGGGCAAGGTCCTGTCAAAACTTGACCCTGAAGAAGCGCAGAAGGTCGTGGCCGATCTGTTGACCCTTTCAGAGGTGGAGGCCGTGGGCAGCCGGACCCTCGATGAGATCACCGAACGGCTTGTCTCCCAAGCGATTGAAACGGCGACAGACCCGCTGGCGGACGATCAAGTGACATTGATCAACGCGTTCTTGAAGGTTGAGGGACCGCCGCTTGAAGCCCTTAGCGAGGTGGCAGACCTTGTCCAATCCGGGGGTGTGAATGTGTCCTCGGCTCTCGATTTGGCGCGAACGCGGTTCGAGCGGATCGGGGCTCTCGGCGTCGATTTGGCGGCTGCGCGATTCTCGACCACGTTTGGCCGGCATCTTGAATACTACACAGGCTTTGTCTTTGAGCTGAATGAACCCAGGCTCGGAAGCGAAGGGCAAGTCGCCGGAGGGGGCCGGTATGACCGATTGCTCGAGACCATGGGCGCGCCTTGGCCCGTCTCGGCATCTGGTGCCGCGATCCGGGTTGAGCGGCTCTTTGGTGCCGCCGCTTTGGCGGGGGGGCAAGGGGCATGACCGCACAGCGCCTGATCCTCGGCCTCCCGTCCAAAGGCCGCCTAATGGACGACTGCCTCGCCTATTTCGCCCATGCTGGGCTTACGGTCCGCCGGTCTGCTGGCGGGCGGAATTATGGCGGCGAGATCAAGGAAATGCCGGATGTGGACGTGCGGTTCCTGTCAGCTGGCGAGATCGCTTCGCTGCTTGCCGAGGGCGCGATCCATCTTGGCGTGACCGGGCTCGACCTGGTGCATGAAAAAGTCGTGCACCCTCAAAACCGTGTGCTGATGGTCGATGCTTTGGGATTCGGTCATGCCGATGTCGTCGTCGCGGTGCCGCAAAGCTGGATCGATGTGTCGGCGATGGACGATCTGGAGGACATCACCCTGGCGCACCGCCGCCGCCGCGCACAAGCCCTCCGTGTGGCAACAAAATATTTCAATCTGACGCGGGAGTTTTTCGCACGCCACGGCATCACCGACTACCGCATCGTTGAAAGCGCTGGCGCAACGGAGGGGGCCCCCGCTTCCGGCGGGGCGGAGATTATCGTCGATATCACCTCAACCGGGGCAACCCTTGCGGCCAACAAACTGAAGGTCCTCGCCGATGGGGTGATCATGCGTTCTGAGGCCCACCTCACGGCATCGCTGGCGGCGCCCTGGGGCGACACGCCCCTTGAGCAGGTGGCCGAGATTTTCGACCGGATTGCCGGCCGGGCCGAGGCGCGCGGCATGCGCGAGGTGCGGGCGCGGCTTCCCGCTGGCACGGGCGATAAGCTTACTGGCCTGCTTGGCTATGCCGGGGCGGTTCTCATCGCAGCGCCGACCGAAACGGCGACGGCCTATCACGTCATCCACTGCCCAGAGGCAACGACCTACCGCCTCACCGTGGCCTTACGCGCCGCGGGCGCGGACCGGGTAACGGTTAAATGGCCCGACTTTGTGTTCGTTGCCGGTAACGAGCGGCTCGACCGGCTTCAAGGTCGCCTTGCCAACATCTAGCGCGGGTTAGGCCCGTGTGCGCTTTGCAACGCGCCCTCACGCAAGCGTTGATTGTCTGTGATGGGCGGCCTTGCCATTTTGGAGAGAGGCGAGCGTTAGGATGTGAAAGGTGAGGGCGATGCGAGGCGTATTGGACGGGGAACGGCCACTCAGCCGCGGCGCCTTTTGGGCCGTCCTTGCCGGGATCGGGCTGGCGTATTGGGCGGTCAGTGCAGGGCTTGCAAGCCGGCTCGATCTTGGTGTGCCCTTCAACCAGCTCCGGCTTTTCATCGGGCAAATGAGCGTTCTTGCCCTCGCCATGCCAATCGTCCTAATCGCGACCATCCGCCGGCTGAAGGACACCGAGACAAACCCGCTTTGGCTTGTCTTATTGGCCCTGCCGCCGCTGACCTTTATCGCGCTTGTGGTCTTGGTCCGCGCGAGCCTTGCCCCGACGCGGCATGAAAAAAGCCGGGGCGCGAGGCCCCGGCTTTTCCCGGTTGGATCTTAGTCGGACGGGCTGGGCTTACATCATGCCGCCCATGCCTCCCATGCCGCCCATATCCGGCATCGGAGCGCCGCCGGCGCCGTCTTTCTCGTCCGGCTTCTCAGCCACCATGGCTTCGGTGGTAATCAAGAGGCTGGCAACGGACGCTGCATCCTGAAGGGCGGTGCGCACGACCTTCACCGGATCGATGATCCCGGCGTCGATCATGTCCACAAACTCCTCAGTTTGCGCATTAAAGCCGTAGGTCGCGGATTTTTGCTCGAGCAACTTGCCGACGACGATCGATCCCTCGACACCGGCGTTCTCAACGATCTGCCGGATCGGGGCTTGCAGAGCCCGGCGAACGATGTTGATGCCAGCGATTTGGTCGTCGTGGTCGCTTTCGATTTTGTCGAGCGATTTGGTGGCATGGAGCAGAGCGACGCCGCCGCCCGGCACGATGCCCTCTTCCACGGCTGCGCGGGTCGCGTTCAGCGCATCGTCCACCCGGTCTTTGCGCTCTTTCACTTCCACTTCCGTTGCGCCGCCGACCTTGATAACGGCAACCCCACCAGCGAGTTTCGCCAGGCGTTCTTGCAGTTTCTCCTGGTCGTAGTCGGAGGTGGTCTCCTCGATCTGTGCACGGATTTGGCTTACCCGCGCTTCGATCTCCTTCTTGGCGCCTGCACCGTCAACGATCGTCGTGTCGTCTTTGGTGATGCGCACGCGCTTTGCGGTGCCCAGCATCTCGACGGTGACATTCTCGAGTTTGATGCCGAGATCTTCGGAGATCACTTGGCCGCCCGTCAGGATTGCGATGTCTTCCAGCATCGCTTTCCGGCGATCGCCAAAGCCCGGTGCTTTAACGGCTGCGACCTTCAGTCCACCGCGCAGTTTGTTGACCACGAGCGTGGCCAGCGCTTCGCCTTCAATGTCCTCGGCGATGATGAGGAGCGGGCGACCGGCTTGCACAACCGCCTCCAAGATCGGCAGCATGGACTGCAGATTGGAAAGCTTCTTCTCGTGAAGAAGAATGTAGGGATCGTCGAGCTCGGTGATCATTTTGTCCGAGTTCGTGATGAAGTAGGGGGAGAGATATCCCCGGTCGAATTGCATGCCCTCAACGACATCGAGTTCGGTTTCAAGGCTTTTCGCCTCTTCCACCGTAATAACGCCCTCATTGCCGACCTTCTGCATGGCTTCGGCAATCATGTCGCCGATGGATGATTCGCCATTGGCGGAGATCGTCCCGACCTGGGCAATTTCTTCCGACGACTTCACTTTTTTGGCGCGCTTTTTAAGGTCTGCGACGATGGATTCGAGAGCCAGATCGATGCCGCGCTTCAGGTCCATCGGGTTCATGCCCGCGGCGACGGCCTTGGTGCCCTCACGGACGATAGACTGAGCCAAAACGGTTGCGGTGGTCGTCCCATCGCCGGCTTCGTCATTGGTTTTGCTGGCGACTTCGCGCACCATTTGGGCGCCCATATTCTCGAACTTGTCAGCAAGCTCGATTTCCTTGGCCACGGTGACGCCGTCTTTCGTCGTGCGCGGGGCACCGAATGATTTGTCGATGACGACGTTGCGGCCCTTGGGCCCAAGCGTCACCTTAACGGCATTGGCGAGCACATCGACGCCGCGCAACATGCGCTCGCGAGCATCGGCGCTGAATTTGACTTCCTTCGCGCTCATTCGTTCTTCTCCTTAATGGTCATAAAAAAAGCTGCCGGTCGGTCGGTCCGAACTCAGGCAGCCATCACACCCATGATGTCGCTTTCCTTCATAATGAGGAGGTCTTCCCCATCGATCTTCACCTCGGTTCCGGACCATTTGCCGAAAAGCACCCGGTCGCCGACGGTGACATCCATCGAAATCCGCTCGCCGTCTTCATCGCGAGCGCCGGGACCCACGGCGATGACCTCGCCTTGGCTCGGCTTTTCCTGAGCGG
Organism: Pseudomonadota bacterium; assembly: GCA_038748465.1. Lineage (GTDB taxonomy): Bacteria > Pseudomonadota > Alphaproteobacteria > M2410 > M2410 > JBCDJA01. The sequence goes on along the minus strand of JBCDJA010000066.1, from coordinate 4,035 downwards.
TTTCGGGAATGATGATGCCGCCGGCGGTCTTGGTGTCTTCGTCGACCCGGCGAACGACCACGCGGTCGTGAAGCGGACGGAAATTCATCGCGCTGTCTCCCTTCGTCCTGCAGACGATTTTTGAAAAATTCCGGGCATCCCACTGGGGTGTTAGCACTGTGCCCGGCTGAGTGCCAACGGCGGGGAGATAAGGAACGAGCGCCGGTGTGTCAAGCCACCGCGACGAGAAAAGGACGCGCGGGGCGCGCTTTAACCGGGCGGTACTGGGCCCAAGGGCGCAGAGGCGGCAGAGGGGGCGGCGGCGGCGTCCCCCGTCGGTCACCGCTGGTCACTGGCCCGAACCGGCAGGCGAGGGGCGGTTATCCACTGGACCGCTCGCCCCCGGGGCCTACTCCGCCGGGCGCTACTCCGCCGGGCTGGGGGAGTGCACTGGCCTGCGGCGCTCAGCATCGAGCCGGCGTTTCACCTCACCGGGTGAGCCGGTGCCGCGCGCCAACAAGCTATAGGCCACCGGCACGATAAAGAGCGTCAGGAAGGTCGCAACCAGCACCCCTGAAAAGACCACGACACCGATGACCATCCGGGTTTCCGCACCGGCCCCGAAGGACAAGATAAGGGGGATCGAGCCGGCTGCGGTGGTGATGCTCGTCATGATGATCGGGCGCAGGCGCACAAGCGAGCTTTCGATCAGCGCCTCGCGGAATTCCCAACCATCGTCTCGGAGCTGATTGGTAAACTCCACGATCAAGATGCCATTCTTTGCCGCGAGCCCCACAAGCATTATCAGTCCGATTTGGCTGTAAAGATTGAGCGTGCCCCCTGTAAGCCACAGGCCCATCAGTCCCCCGGCGATTGCGAGGGGGACGGTCAGCATGATGACGAAGGGGTGGGTCCAGCTTTCAAATTGCGCTGCGAGCACCAAAAACACCATCGTGATGCCGAGGAAGAATACGAAAACAAGCGAGCCTCCCGAACCCCGAAGATCGGCTGACTGACCTTTGTATGAAATTTTCGCTTGCGAGGGCAGGTTCTCTTCGACGAGGTTTTCCAAATGGCTCAGGGCCTCGCCAAGGGAAAGACCGTCCGCAAGATTGGATTCGATCGTAATCGCCCTCAAGCGATTGTGCCGGTTGAGCCGCTGTGAGTCGGCAAATTCGGTGACCGTCACAAGGTTCGAGAGCGGGATTAGCGCGTCGGATCGGTCTGACCGGACATAGATGTTCTCAAGTGAGGCGGGGGTGCGCTGCGCCTCGCGCTCACCCTCGAGGATGACATCGTATTCTTCCCCTTGCTGAATGAACGTCGTGACGCGGCGCGAGCCGAGCATGGTCTCCAACGTGCGGCCGATGTCGCCGATTTGCACCCCAAGCTCCGCGGCCCGGTCATAATTCACCGAAACATCGATTTGGGGTTTGGTTTCTTTGTAGTCGCTGTCGATGCCGACAAAGCCGGGATTGTCCTCGCCGATTTTGGCAAGCAGGATGTCGCGCCACTCGGCAAGCTCCGCATAGGAACCGCCGGCAATCACAAATTGCAGCGGTTTTTGAATACGGGCGCCAAAGCCTTGGCGCATCACCGGGAAGGCCCTAACCCCGGGCAGGTCTTTAAACTCGTTGCGCAGCTCGTTCATGATCGTAAACGCGGATCGACGCTCGGACCAGTCCGACAGAACAGTGATGATGATGCCCGAATTGAACGCCTCGGCGTTGCCGAAGGCCCGGGGCGCGCGCACCAGCAAGCGTTGCACTTCGCCCTCTTCGACAAGCGGCATCATGCGCCGCTCGATCTCGTCCATATAGTCGAGCATATAACTGAAGGATGCGCCTTCCGGCCCGTTGACGAGCACAAAAAACGCGCCCCGGTCTTCCTTCGGTGCATATTCGCTGGGGATGGCGCTAAACAGCCAAACCGAGGCGGCGACCGCGCCCGAGAACAGCACAACGCAGACAATCGGTACGGAAAGGGCCGCGTTTAGGAGTTTGCCATAGCCCTTCCGCATGCCCTTGAACCCGGTGTCGATGGTCCGTGACAGGATGTTGGGTTTGGCATCCCCCTTCAGGACCTTTGAGGCCAGCATGGCTGATAGGGTGAGCGCGACAAAACTCGAAAAGCAAACTGCCGCGACCATCGTCAGTGCAAATTCGGAAAACAGACGACCGACATCGCCCTGCAAAAACGCGATGGGCACGAACACCGCAATCAACACAAGGGTCGTCGCGATGACGGCAAAGCCCACCTGGCGGGTGCCTTCAAAGGCGGCGACGAGGGGCGTCTCGTTTTCGTCCTTGATACGCCTAACGATGTTCTCGAGCACGACAATGGCATCGTCCACCACAAGCCCGATGGCAAGCACAAGTGCGAGCAGCGTGAGCAGATTGATCGAAAAATCGAGGGCGTAAAGCACCGTAAACGTTGAAATCAACGAGACCGGTACGGTGACGGCCGGCACCAACATCGCGCGCCAGCTGCCGAGAAACAAAAAGATCACCAGGGTTACAAGGCCGATGGCGATCGCGAGGGTTTTGTACACCTCCTTGATCGCGCCCTCGATAAACACCGACGAATCATAGCTTTGCCGAATGACCATCCCCTCCGGCAGCGTTGGATTGATCCGCGCCATCGCTTCTTTTCCGGCGCGGGCAACATCGATTGTATTCGCCGTCGATTGTTTGATGATCCCGATACCCACCATCGGCACGGTGTTGCCGCGGAAGAAGGTGCGGTCCTCCTCGGTGCCGAGCTCCACGCGGGCCACATCGCCGAGCCGGATCAGGTACCCATCTTCTCCCTCTTCGATGACCAGCTTGTCGAAGTCCTCCGCGCTGTTGAAGGCGCGCTCCACCCGCACGGTGAACTGACGGTCAACCGATTCGATGCTCCCGGCCGGCAGTTCGACATTTTCAGCCCTCAGTGCATCGACGACATCGGTGACGGTGAGATCGCGCGCGGCGAGTTTCGCCCGGTCGAGCCAAACCCGCATAGCGTAGGTCTGCCGGCCGCCGACGCGCACGCGGGCGACGCCATCGAGCACCGAAAACTGGTCCACCATGTTGCGTTGGGCATAATCGGTCAGCTCGGGCACGGTCATCCGGTCGCTCGTGAGGTTGAGCCACATGATGACATCATCATTGGTGTCGGTTTTTTGAATATCGGGCGGCTCGGCCTCGTCGGGCAGGTTGTCCGCGACACCGGAGACCCGATCGCGGATGTCGTTCGCGGCGGCGTCGACATCGCGGTCGATCTCAAATTCGACGCTGATGCGCGAACGGCCATCCTCCGTAGAGGAAGTGATTTCCTTGATGCCCTCGATCCCGGCGATGCGTTCCTCGATCACCTCGGTGATGCGGGTCTCGACAACGGTTGCCGCGGCCCCCTCATAGGTCGTCTCGATGGATACGACCGGCGGATCGATATCGGGATATTGCCGCAGGGGCAGGCGATCGAAGGCCACGACGCCGAAGGCGACGAGGATCAAAGAAAGGACGGCCGCAAAGACGGGCCGGGTCACCGAGACATCGGAGAGCAGCATGGCCTCAGCCCCCTGATTTGCCGCTGAGGATACGTGCGATGCTGCCCTCGTCGGTTTGCGTTCCTTGGATCGTCACCGGCTTTCCGGGTTTGGCTTTTTGGGTGCCATGGGTGATCACAAACTGCCCGGGCTCCAGACCGCTTAGGATCTCAACCTCGCCGGGCCGGCGGGCGCCGCGCACCACTTCTTGCCGGGTAGCGGTCGGGGTTTGCGACGTGGGATCAACCACATAGACAAAAATCTTGGCCCCCAAAGGCACCAGTGCTTCCTCGGGGATTACCAACGCGTCCCGGGGATTTTTCAAAAGTTCAACCGTCATCAACAGGCCCGGCTTTAGGGCCTTGTCTTCATTTGGCAAAATCGCGCGTATGCGGATCGAGCGTGTCACGGGGTCGATCTCGTTGTCGATGCTTGCCACCGTGCCGGAAAACACCTGCCCTCCAAGGGCATCGGCCCGCGCTTCGATCTTTAGGCCGACCTTCAGGGTGGTTAGGAAGGTTGCCGGG
>JBCDJA010000065.1:0-9303 GCA_038748465.1 Pseudomonadota bacterium | reverse complement strand
TCATAAACGCCAGGGCCGCCTCCCGCGAGGGCCAGGAGAGCAAGATACGCACCGCGACGGGCTCTTTCGCCGGCTCGCCTTCGATTTGTTCATGGGCAGTTGTGCGAGCAAGATAGGTCCCGCCATGTTTCGCAACAAGGGCGTTGGTGGGGCCGAGATAGCCCGGTATCCACGCCTCGTCGGTCGGCGTGACGGCGATCATGGAATAATAGGTCATGTTTTTCCTCGTGATTCTATCTTTAAACTGATTATCCCATAACGTTGTGGCCGCCATTCACATAGACGACCTGCCCCTGGATGAACTCAGCCTCGGGGGAAGCAAGCCAGCGGATGAGGGATGTGTAATCGCGCGCCTCGATGGCGCGGCCGGTTGGGTTCGTCTCGCCGGCGTGTTTCACAAGGTCTTCGGCCTGGTCGCCAAAGACCGTGCGCACGGCCGCGGTATCCACCAGCGACGGCGCCACGCAATTGATGCGTATGCCTTTAGGCGCAAGCTCTGCTGAAAGATAGCGCACAAGGGATTCAGCCAACGCCTTGGCCACACCGATGGCCGCATAGTTGGGCACGACAATCCGCCCGCCCCGACTTGACAGGAAAAACACTGTGGAGCCGCGATCCATCAGGGGCAAGAACGATTGCACAAGGAACAACAGTGCCGTGCCGTTGGTGGTTACTGCCTTGGAAAAGGCCTCGGGGTCCGCCTCAAGGCACGACGTGGCATAGGCATCGACCGCACAATGAACGACCTGATCGATCCGCGCGACGCCGCTTGCCCGCACCGCATCTGCAAGGGCCGCACAGCCGGCCGGTGTGCCGCAATCGCCTTTCAAGGCAACGGCCCTCCCGCCGAGGGCTTCGATCTCGGCAACGGCTTCAGAGGCGGTTTCCTCATCGGAGCGGTAATTGACGAACACCGTCTCGCCAGGGGCTGAAAACGCCTTGGCAATCTCCAGCCCGATCCCCCGGGTTCCCCCGGTGATGAAGAGGGCCATGGTGCGCCCTCCTTTCGATCAGTCCCAACTCGGTACGAACAAATTGTGCGGCTCGAGCGGGGGGAAGTTGCGGTACTTTTTAAGCTCCAGCCGCGCCAGTTGGTTGCGATGAACCTCGTCCGGACCATCGGCAATGCGGAGCACACGCGCGATCGCATAGGCTGAAGCGAGGCCATAATCATTCGCCGTGCCGATCCCGCCGAAGGCCTGCATCGCCCAATCGATGATCTGGCAGGCCGCATTGGGCACCGCGATTTTGATCATCGCGATTTCTTGCTTGGCGACTTTATTGCCGACCGTGTCCATCATATAGGCCGCCTTGAGGGTCAAGAGGCGGCATTGCTCGATCATGATCCGCGCCTCAGCGATGCGCTCTTGCGTCACCGATTGATCGGCAACCGCGCGCCCGAAGGTCACCCGGTGCTGGGCGCGGCGACACATCAGCTCAAGGGTCCGCTCGCACAACCCAATGAGCCGCATGCAATGGTGGATGCGGCCCGGCCCAAGGCGCCCCTGGGCGATCTCAAAGCCCCGTCCCTCACCGAGCAGCATGTTGCTTGCGGGCACACGGACATTCGTGAACTTCAACTCCGAGGCGCGGTCCGGCATGCCGTAGAAGTTAAAGACGCCAAGCGGGCGGATCACTTCGATGCCTGGCGTGTCCATCGGTACCAGGATCATGGATTGTTGTTTGTGCCGATCCTCATTGTCCGGATCGGTCTTGCCCATAAATATCAGCACCTTACAGCGCGGGTCGGTGCCGCCCGTGGTGTACCATTTGTGGCCGTTGATGATGTAATGATCGCCGTCGCGACGGATCGAGCTTTCAATGTTGGTGGCATCGGAGGAGGCGACCGCCGGCTCGGTCATCGCGAAGGCAGAGCGGATCTCGCCGTTAAGGAGCGGGGTTAGCCATTGCTCCTGCTGCTCGGGCGTGCCGTAGCGGGCAAGCACCTCCATGTTGCCGGTGTCGGGCGCTGAACAATTGAAAATCTCCGGCGCCATATGTGACCGGCCCATAATTTCGCACAGCGGGGCATATTCGAGGTTCGTGAGGCCCTCGGGCGCGTGCTCGCTCTCCGGCAGGAAGAAGTTCCACAGCCCGGCTTCCTTGGCGAGCGGCTTAAGCTCGTCGATGATCGGCCAGGATTTCCAGGGGCCAAGCTCCCCCGCCTCTTGGAAATATTGCGGCTCATTGGGGTAGATATGTTGCTCCATGAAGCGTTCGATCCGCTCCTGCAGGCGCAGCACCTTCTCTGAATAGTCGAAATTCATGGCTACCCTCTCTCCCTCGTTGCTTTAGTTGTGCGCCCGCTACGCCAGCCCCTTCAGCCAGTCGACGATGAGCGGGGTCACAAGCTCCGGCCGCTCTTGCTGGGTCCAGTGGCCAACTGTGGGCAAAAGCTCGCACACCCGCAAATCCGTCGTCATTTCACGCATCACATCCAGCATGTCGACGCCGGGCGGGGCGAATTTGAGAACCACGTCCTTCGCGCCGCCGACAAAGAGACTGGGTTGCTCCAGCACCTTGTCCAGGTAGGGCTCCATGAACTGAAGGTCGCGCTCCAGATTGCGGTAGCGGTTGAGCGGCCCCCGCAAGCCGGATCGCTCGAACTCTCCAACCACGTAATCGATGTCCTCCTCGGTCCACCAGGCGGGAAACGGGTCGGGATCTGGGATCACATCGAGGAGCGGCGCGCCATGGGGGCGGGCGCCGATTAGGTGGTCGTTGTCCGACTCGCCAGAGAGCGCAAAGTAGAATTTGCGCAAAGCGGTCCGGATGTCGGCCTCCATTTCCGCCTCGGCGACCCCCGGCTCCTGGAAGTGGTTTTGGTAAAAGAAATCGCCGCTCTCCAAATATTGGTTTTGCATGGCGATGAGACCGGGCTCGAATATGCCCACAAACGGGACCGACAAGGTGCCCAGGGCGCCGAACACGTCGGGGTGGCGAAGCGCGCAATAATGCGCCTGAGGCGCGCCCCAATCGTGCCCGATAATCGTTGCCGGTTTGCCGCCCCCGAGCGCCTTGGCAACGCCCACAAGGTCGGCCAGCATGTGCTCCATCGCATAATCTTCAACGGCGGGGGGTTTATCGCTTCCGCCATAGCCGCGCACGTCAATCGCACAGGCCGTAAAGCCAGCTGCCGCAATCGGGCCGATTTGATGGCGCCAGGAATACCAGCTTTCAGGAAATCCGTGGACCATCAGCACCAGCGGCCCCTCGCCCTCCACCACTGCGCGCAGGCGGATGCCGTTCGTGTCGATCATTTGGAAATTCGGATTCTTCATCGGGCTTTCTCTGAATGCTGATTGTTTCGCTCGCCGGCTCTCATTTAAAGGCCTTTCAACCAGGAGACGATCAGAGGGGTGACGAGCTCTGGCTTCTCCTGCTGGGTCCAATGCCCGACGCCGGGGATAAAGTCAGGCGCGTGAAGGTTTGGCACATAGGGCTTCATGTGACCAAGCACGTCCCCGTCCGGAACAAAGAACCTCACCCCGTCGGCATCGCCGATGAGATAGAGCGCCGGCTGACGAACGGTTAGATCGCCCTGCCCCGCCAGCCAATCGCGGTCTGACCGCACATTCCGGTACCGGTTAAGCGGGCCGCGAAAGCCTGAGCGCTCAAACTCGCCGGTCATGTAATCGATGTCGGCCTCGGACCACCAAGCCGGGAAGGGATCGGGGTCGATCACCGTATCCAGCATCACCGAGTCTTCGGGATGCTCGCCCATGAACCGGCTGAAATCCCCGTCTGCCGACGCGGCATAATAGATCCTGCGGAGCGAGGAGCGTGTATCGGCTTCGATCTCGGCCTCCGCCACGCCCTCGGGCTCAAAGTAGTTTTGATAGAAGAACGTGCCTGCGGCCTTACTCGCATCGCACAGACGCACCATCTCCTCTTCGATGATTCCGACATGGGGCACCGACAGGCCGGCCACGGCTCTCACATGGTCTGCATGGAGAGCAGCTGTGTACCACACCATGGGCGCGCCCCAATCGTGACCGATTAAGATTGCCGGCTCGCCCGGGCTCAACGCGTCTATAACGCCCACAAGATCGGCGATGTGCTCGCGCATGGCGTAAGCCTCGACCGGATGGGGTTTGTCGCTGCCGCCGTAACCGCGCACATCGATCGCGCAGGCGGTAAAGCCCGCCTCGGCGATCGGGCCCATTTGATGGCGCCATGCATGCCAGCTTTCCGGCCAGCCATGCACCAGCAACACTAAAGGCCCCGCTCCCACAATCGCGGCGCGAACGCTGATCCCGTTGGTGTCGATATGCTTGAAGTCTGGCGTCATAACCACGCGGATCCTTTGCTGCCGGGTGCCGCGTTGGCGCCATGCACCTTTAAGTCTCAGGCCGTATTATGCCGGCGGTGGGCCGGGCACCCACTCTTCCGGCTCGGGCATCACAAAGTCGGGGGGAAACTGAAAAATCTCGAAGGTTGTCGTCGTCAAACCCTCGGTCTCGAAATAGGCAAAGGGCACCTCTCCGCGCCAGATGCCCGATTGGACGTTCGCGCATCCCCGCCGCTCAAACTCTGCGATCCGTTGGTCCCACGGCATGTCGTTGCACCCAACGCCGACATGGTGGACGCCCTCGCCATGCGCATCGAGAAATTCCGTATAGAGGCTTTTCCCCTCAAGGGGCTGGATCACCTCCCACATCATGGTGCCGGAATTGGCGATCCCCACACGCATGGAAAACGGATCCGTGCTGCCACGATAAGTCAGGTTCTCGCAGTTTTCAGGGCTGAAGGTATAAAGCGCCCACGGACCGACCCCGAGGGCGATAAAGCCCTCAACGGTTCGCTTCAGGTCACGGGTCACGGTGCACACCTGAATGGTGTCACCGATGAAACTGTTTGAGAGGCTCTGAGCGCCCGTGACACTCGCGCCATGGGTCGCCGCAGCTTCGACCATCGCAATCGGTTCCTCGTCTAAGGCCGCCCCCTCGGCTGTTGCCAAGGGGGCGGGGCCAATCCCTCAGGGATTAGCGCGCCATATTGATGACGTGGAGCTGCGTGAACTCCTCAAGGCCCTCAGCGGCGAATTGGGACCCGATGCCCGATTGTTTCGACCCACCAAAGGGGAAGGCCGGGTTGAGATCGAGATGGGTGTTGATCCAAACCGTCCCGGCATCCATCCGGCCTGCAAGAGCGCGGGCCTTGCCCTCGTCCGTTGACCAAACAGACCCCCCGAGGCCGTAATCGGAGCTGTTAGCCCGGGCGAGCGCATCTTCCGGATCGGAGAATTTGATAACCGGCAGCACGGGGCCGAATTGCTCTTCGTCCACGATCCGGTTTCCATCCGTCACATCACGGACGATTGTTGGGCGAATAAAGTAGCCCGCGCGGTCGGACACCTCGCCCCCTGCAATAATGTTGCCGTCCTTACGCGCATCATCCAGGAAGGTCTTGACCTTCTCATACTGCATTTTGTTTTGCAGCGGCCCGATTTGCGTACCCTGTTTGAGACCATCATCGACAATGGCCGCATCGGCAAGCTCTTTCAGCTCGTCGCAGACCTGATCGTAGATATTGTCTTGCACATAGGCGCGCTTAACGGCCAGGCACACCTGCCCGCAATTCCAGAAGGCCCCTTGGAAGAGACCTTGGGCGGCTTGTTTGGGATCCATATCGCCGAGGACGATGGCCGCATCGTTGCCGCCAAGCTCAAGCGTGAGACGCTTTAAGGTGTCGGCCGCACTCGCCATCACTTTGCGCCCGGTTGCGGTCGAGCCGGTGAAGGATACCTTGCGGATATCCGGATGAGAGGTGATGGCGCCGCCAAGGTCATTGGCGTCGGCAATAACGTTGACCACACCAGCCGGGAAAACCTCCGCACACAGCTCAGCGAGCTTGAGGGCCGAGAGCGGGGTCGTCGGCGCGGGCTTTAAGACAAAGGTGTTGCCTGCGAGAAGCGCGGCCGGCATCTTAAACATAATGATCAGTAGGGGGAAGTTCCACGGCGTGATCCCAGCGACCACCCCAAGCGGACGGCGAATCTTTTCCACGAACCGTTCGCTGCTGTCTTCGACCACCTCATTGGGCAGATCCAGAGCCGCCGTGGCGCGAATGAAGCCCTCCGCAAAGGCGACCTCGCCAGCGGCCTCGGCAACCGGCTTGCCCTGCTCTGAGGTCAGGACGCGGGCTAATTCCTCGGCGTTCTCATTGATTTTGTCGGCCAGCTTATTGAGGTATCCGGCGCGTTCTTTCATCGACAACGCAGACCATGCAGGAAACGCTGCATTTGCCGCTGCAACGGCCTCGTTCAGTTGATCGAGGGAGGCGCGCGGGCAGTCTGCGATTTTTTCTTCAGTTGCCGGGTTAAGCACCGGCATCGTCTCCGCGCCGTCGACGAGCTGACCGTTAATGAGCAGTTTGAACGCTTGCATGGGTTTCCTCTCCAATGACGCTTTTGAGCCGATCAGGGCCTTCAAGGTGTTTCGGGTCTTCAGGGTTTGTCCGGCCCGATGCCGGTCTTGTCTCCGCCGCCCGCCCGCCTAGGTTGCGACCTCTCGCCGGATTTGTTTTGGTGGCCTGCTCGCCAGAGCCTGCCCTAAACCGGCGTGACCTTGGAGACGGCCCGTCAAAACCGTCTATAGGGAAAACTACTGTGGGAGCCGGCGCAAGGGATTGCCGCAGGGTTTTTTTTGATGCTAAACTATTGACACAACGTCGATAAACAGCATCGCCAAGATGCGATTGACAGGGAGAGCCTCATGGAAGGGGACGTGGGTGGGTCGGCCGCCGAGCCGGCACGCGAGGCCAATCTGCGTGCGCTCGACCGCATGCTGGATTGCGAAACCTTCGATGAGGCGGCGGCTGGCGTTATCCAGCCGGTAGCCAATGTGTTGCATGCCACCAGCGGCGTCATCCTGCGGTTCAAATCGAGCCCGATCGGCGACTATGTTATCGAGGCGGCAAGCCACCAACTGCCGCGCTCTACTGTAAACGACTACACAGCCGGCTTTTTCGGCGCTGACCCGCTCGCCCATGAAGCGTTTTCGATGCGCGCCCTAGAGCGGATCGATCTCGGTCGGGAGGTCTTGCCACTTTATGGGGTGGTGGACGCGGCCGATTTTATACGCACGCCCTACTACAACGACTTTCTGCAAGCCCATGGTCTTGGCGATATCATGGCCATGTATCTGCAAGTCCCCGGGCTGTCTGACGATTTATTTTGCCTCGCGCTGCAACGGTGGAGCGATCGGGAACGGTTTAGCGCCAGCGAACTCCGGCAATTCTTTGCCCTCCGGCCCCTCGTTTCCGCAAGCTTTGCCAAAATCGCCGTCAGCGAGGCCATGGCCTTTGAGACCCAAAGCCAATCGGCGGCGTCCGATCCGGGCATGAGTTGCGGGGTGTCGGTCTGGGATGAGCATGTGCGGCTCATCTATGCGAGCCCTGTGGCGGTCGAGGACTTAAAGCTCGATCATCCAGAGGCGTTGCAGGCGTGGCGAGGCTGGCTGCGGGCGAGCGTTGATGACGCGCACGAGACCCATGGCGATCGGTTTTCCGTTGTGACGCAACACAAAGGGTTTGCCGTCGATATTCAAGGCGTGCGGGCCGGGGATCGGCCACGCTATACGGTTACAACGCGGGTGTCCTCGTTTGCCCGGGCCCTTGCGCCCCTGGCCGGCGAGGCCGGTTTGACCCCCCGGGAGGCGCAAATCTGCCAGGCGATCGCCACCGGGCTCACCAACGAAAATATCGCCCACCAATTCAATGTGTCAGTCAAAACCGTTCAGAACCACATCGTCGCGGTCTTTGCAAAATTATCCGTCCACAGCCGAACTCAGTTGATCGCCCGGGTCATGGGCTGGGAATGGCAAGGCGGGGAGACAGCCCGCCACGCGCGTCCCAGCACCCTCCCCAGCTCCTCCCCCAACACGGCAATACGCCGATAGCGCCAGCGAAAAAGCCCCCTAGTGAGAAATGCCTCTTGTGGCACAGGCCAGGGCACGCCAGGCTGCGCCAGCTTGGGGCAAGCTGGGGATCAAGCCAGCAGACCCAAGCGAAAACCAAAACACCGACGCTCAAACCAAAATGATGTAGGGGAGACTAGAAATGCTCAAATACGTGGCAATCGCGGGTTTCGTTTTCGGCGCACTGGCAGCGCCTGCCCTGGCCGAAGACCTTGGTGCCAAATGCACCACCGTCGCCTCGGCCGACACAACGTTGCCGGACACCATCACCCCGGACATGATTGAACCGGCGTGCAATTGCATCGCGGCCGGCGCGGCCGATGCGGGCCTGTCGGACACGCTTTCAGAAGCGCTGGAGCTTCCCGCCTTTGCCGATCGCGCCGAAGTCCTTGGCGATGAGGGCAATGCTATTGTCGATGCCTGCCTGAAGGACGTGGGATAAGGCCAACGGCCACACCACCGAGGGACCGGAGGGACTGACCCCATGGCTGACTTGGCACCTGATCACATTTTGGACGAGCCGCTTCAGGTTTCGACCGCTGAGGCCGTCAGCCGGATTACCCTAAACCGGCCCTCCCAACGCAACCCGCTCTCGCTCGCCGTCATGGAGCGCCTTCTGGAAACCCTTGAGGGGCTTGAGGCGGCGGGCGAGACGCGCGTGCTGGTAATCGCCAGCACGGGGCCGGCATTTTGCGCCGGACACGACCTATCTGAAATCGACGCCAACCCGGACGAGGCGTTTCTGCAGCACCTCTTTACGACCTGCAGCACCCTGATGATGCGGATCCAATCGCTGCGTTTCCCGGTGATTGCGGAGGTACAAGGAATTGCAACTGCAGCCGGTTGCCAATTGGTGGCAACCTGTGACTTAGCGCTTGCCGGCAGCAGCGCCCGCTTTGCCACCCCGGGCGTTAATCTTGGGCTCTTTTGCTCAACGCCCATGGTCGCCCTCAGCCGCGCGGTCGCACCCAAGCACGCCATGGAAATGCTGCTCACCGGTCAGGTGGCGGATGCCCCTGAGGCGGCCCGGATCGGCCTCATCAACCGGGTCGTCCCGGATGAGGCGCTCCGTAGCGAGACAGACGCCCTCGCCGCCCATATTGCCGGCCGGTCCCACGGCGCAATTAAAATCGGCAAGGCCGCCTTTTACGAGCAGCGGCCCCTGCCGCTCAAAGACGCTTACGCCATGACATCGCAAATCATGGCCGAAAATATGAGCCAGCCGGATGCCCAGGAAGGGCTGTGTGCCTTCCTTGAAAAACGCGCGCCAAAATGGCGTGAATGACCCCAACCCCGATTGTTGAGGACACCCTGCCATGCCCGACAGCTTTCACACCGATCTCGACAAGGTGCCAGCAAATTTCCAGGCCCTATCGCCGATTGA
>JBCDJA010000064.1:0-9408 GCA_038748465.1 Pseudomonadota bacterium | reverse complement strand
TTTATGGCAGCCGCTTTGCGCTTCAATCCTCCGATGCGTTTGCCCGGCGTTGCGGCCTTGCAAAGTCTCCGCTTGATGATCTGTTGGCGTTTCATGTCGTCTTTGGAAAGACGGTTCCCGACGTCTCGCTCAACGCCGTTGCCAATCTCGGTTATGCCGAAGGGCGCTTTCTTGTCCCGGTTTATCCGGGCGATACCTTGCGCACCGTCTCTGAAGTCATCGGCGTTAAAGAAAATTCAAACGGCAAGACCGGCGTTGTGTATGTCCGCTCAACAGGCAAGAACCAGCGCGGCGAAACCGTGATCGAATACGTCCGTTGGGTGATGGTCCGCAAGCGCGACCCGCAAGCGCCTGCGCCCGAGCCCGTCATCCCCGATTTAAAGGACGCCGTTGCCGCAGATCAGCTTGTCGTGCCGCCGGTGGATTTTACGACCTATGATCGGGTGTTGGCGGGAAGCGCGCATGGCTGGGAGGATTATGAGATCGGCGAGCGGATTGATCATGTGGACGGCATGACAATCGAAGAGGCCGAGCACATGATGGCAACCCGGCTTTACCAAAACACCGCAAAGGTGCATTTTAATCAGCATACAGAGGGAAAGGGACGGTTTGGCCGCCGGCTGATCTATGGCGGTCACGTGATCAGCCTTGCCAGGGCCTTGTCCTTTAACGGGCTTGGCAATGGCGTGTTTGTAGCGGGCCTTAACGGGGGGCGCCATGTCGCGCCCTGTTTTGCCGGCGATACGATCTACGCCTGGAGCGAGGTGCTCGATAAAGCCCCGCTTGAGGGGCGTTCGGATGCGGGGGCCCTGCGCCTTCGTTTGGTTGCCACCAAAGACCTGCCCTGCGCCGATTTCCCCCTCAAGGATGGGGATGCCTATGTGGACGGGGTGTTGCTCGATCTTGATTTGTGGGTGGTCCTGCCGCGCACAGCCTGACGCGGCTTCAGACGGGGTGGCCTTGGTCGGACAGGGTGACCTTGCCCGGATATCCCATCCGGCGCCGGCCTCGGTGCGTAGAGTGAACACAGTACCGATTAGGTGCGGAAGGCTTACACCAAGGCCCTGCCCCTACGCCCTGGTTGCCCACCGCCTAGCGATTTGGGCGAGCGGTTTAGCCAAACGGTTTAGCAAGACGCCTGTGGCAGTGTTGGGCGAAAGGGGAAGGCGCTGCGAGTTGACTTGGAGCCGCCCGGGCCTACACTCGCGCACACCGGCACAATAGGCCTTCCGCTTCCGTAAACGTAAGGAATGGCTGATAAAATCGCCGGACGAAACAAGCAACATCGAGGCCCCATGACCGCAGATCACTCGACTGGGGAGCATGAACGACCCCTATCACCCCACCTTCAGGTGTATCGCTGGCCGATCACGATGGCGACGTCGATCGCGCATCGGGCCACCGGCTTTGGCAACGCTATCGGCGCGATTTACCTCACCGCCTGGCTCGTGGCGATTGCAACGGGACCGGAGGCCTACGCGACGTTTGCAAGCCTTGCCGGCAGTATTTTCGGACAGTTGATCCTCTTCGGGTTCACGTGGTCGCTGCTCTATCATTTGTGCAATGGCCTCCGGCACCTCACCTGGGATACCGGAACCGGGTTCAAGCCCAGCACGGCTGATTTCACCGGCATCGTGGTGATCGTCGCCTCCGTTGTCTTGACGATCGCCGTTTGGCTGGTTGCCCTCGCCATCCGAGGGGGGCTGCTATGAGCATCAAAACACCCACAAAATCGGTGCGCGGGTTGGGCTCGGCGAAATCGGGGGTTGGCCACTTTTGGCATCAGCGCGTCACGGCCATCGCTCTCGTGCCGCTCGTCGTGTGGTTCGTTGCCTCGCTTATCGCGATGGCGGGGGCCGATTACGCTCAAGTTCGCGACTATTTCGCGCATCCGTTGGTGGCGGTTTTGACAATTTTGCTTTTGTTGACGGGCTTTTACCATATGCGGCTGGGTGTTCAGGTCATTATTGAGGACTACATCCATGCTGAGGGGACAAAGTTGGCCTTGCTGCTCCTCACCACGTTCTCGGCGGTTGCGCTGGGACTGGCGAGCGTCTTTTCCGTTCTTAAAATTTCACTGGGAGCCTGAGCCCCATGGCGAATTACGAAATTATCGATCACACCTATGATGTTGTCGTTGTTGGCGCCGGCGGATCTGGCCTCAGAGCCACCCTCGGGTGCTCCCAAGCGGGCCTTAAGACTGCCTGCATCACCAAAGTTTTCCCGACCCGCTCCCACACTGTTGCCGCCCAAGGTGGCATTTCCGCCTCTCTCGGTAATATGGGGGCGGACGATTGGCGGTGGCATATGTATGACACCGTCAAAGGCTCTGACTGGCTGGGCGACCAAGACGCAATTGAGTATCTATGCAAAAACGCACCGGCCGCGGTTTACGAGCTTGAGCACTTTGGTGTCCCTTTTTCGCGGACCGAAGAGGGAAAAATTTATCAGCGCGCGTTTGGCGGCATGACCTCGAACTATGGTGAGGGCGTTGTCCAGCGGACCTGCGCTGCGGCGGACCGCACCGGTCATGCGATCCTTCACACGCTGTATGGCCAGGCACTCCGTCATGGGACGGAGTTTTTCATCGAATATTTTGCGCTCGATCTCATTATGGACGATGAGGGGGTGTGTCGCGGTCTCATGGCCTGGTGCCTTGAAGATGGGACGATCCACCGGTTCCGCGCCAAATTGGTGATGCTGGCAACCGGCGGGTATGGACGGGCCTATTTCTCGTGTACGTCAGCCCATACCTGCACGGGCGATGGCAATGCCATGGTGTTGCGGGCCGGCTTACCGTTGCAGGACATGGAATTTGTGCAGTTCCACCCGACCGGGATTTATGGTGCGGGTTGCCTGATTACCGAGGGGGCCCGGGGCGAGGGTGGATATCTCACCAACTCCGAAGGCGAGCGCTTTATGGAGCGCTATGCACCCTCGGCAAAGGACCTTGCCTCGCGGGATGTGGTCAGCCGGTCGATGACCATGGAAATCCGCGACAAACGAGGTGTGGGTGCCGATGGGGATCACATACACCTCCATCTCAATCACCTCGATCCGAATATCCTTGCCGAACGTTTGCCGGGCATCTCTGAATCGGCCCGCATTTTCGCGGGGGTCGACGTCACCAAAGAGCCGATCCCGGTCTTGCCGACGGTTCATTATAATATGGGCGGCATACCGACCAATTATTGGGGCGAGGTTGTAACGCTTGAAGGTGATAATCCCGATGAGGTCGTCCCGGGTCTGATGGCTGTCGGTGAGGCGGCCTGTGTTTCGGTACACGGAGCGAACCGGCTCGGGTCCAATTCACTGATTGATCTCGTTGTCTTTGGGCGCGCGGCCGGGTTGCGGGCTGCCGAATTGGTGGTCCCTGGCGATTCGCAACCGCAATTGCCGCCCGATGCCGGAGACGCGGCGCTCAATCGCCTCGACCATTTCCGTTACGCGAAAGGCGGCACGCGGACAGCTGAGCTGCGCCTGCAAATGCAGCGCGTCATGCAAAACAATTGCGCCGTGTTCCGCACCGGGGAGGTGCTCGAAGAAGGCCAAGACTTGATTCGCCACGTGACAACTGGGATGCCGGATATCTCGGTCTCAGACCGCTCGATGATCTGGAACACCGATCTCATTGAGACCCTCGAATTTGACAATCTGCTCAGCCAGGCTGTTGTCACCATGGACAGCGCGGCAAACCGCAAAGAGAGCCGCGGCGCCCATGCGCGGGAAGATTTTCCGGATCGGGACGATGACGTGTGGATGAAGCACACTTTGGCTTGGATCGACGATAAGTTTGAAACGCGGATCGATTTCCGGCCGGTGCATACCTATACGATGAGCAACGAGATCCAATATATCGTGCCGAAAGCACGGGTGTACTGATGGAGCAAGCCGGGTATTGGGCTTGCCTTATGTAAGGACTGTGAACCGATGGTCGAACTCACCCTGCCGAAAAACAGCAAGATCTCGAAGGGCAAATTTTGGCCCGCGCCGAAGGATGCTGGCGGGAAAAAAGCCAAGCGTCTCAAAAAGTTCCAGGTCTATCGGTGGAACCCGGATGACGGCCAAACACCGACGACCGATACCTATGAGGTCGATCTTGATGCCTGTGGGCCCATGGTGCTCGACGGGCTAATCAAAATCAAAAATGAGATCGACCCAACCCTCACCTTTCGCCGCTCCTGCCGCGAGGGGATTTGCGGGTCCTGTGCGATGAATATCGACGGGCGCAACACCTTGGCCTGCACGAAGGGGATCGATGAGGTGCGGGGCTCTGTGAAGGTCTATCCGCTGCCGCATATGAAGGTCGTTAAAGATCTCGTCCCTGATCTGACGAATTTTTATGCTCAGCACGCGTCGATTGATCCCTTTTTGAAGACGGATACCCCCAACCCGCAGCGCGAATGGCGTCAATCGCGCGACGACCGGGAAAAGATGGATGGCCTTTACGAGTGCATTTTATGCGCCTGCTGCTCCACGTCCTGTCCGAGCTATTGGTGGAATGGGGACCGATATTTAGGACCGGCAGCGCTCTTGCAGGCCCATCGCTGGCTTGTCGATAGCCGCGATGAGGCAACGGGAGACCGGCTCGATAATTTGCAAGATCCCTTCCGGCTCTACCGCTGTCACACCATCATGAATTGCGCAAACACATGCCCGAAAGGGCTTAACCCGGCCAAAGCAATCGCTGAAATCAAGAAGATGATGGTCGAGCGGGAGGTCTAAGCCCCCCGCTTGCCTGCTCCCGGCACGCTGGGTCTGACTTTTCAGGTTGGCGGCGTGCGCCGGCCGCGTTCCCCTTGGGCTTGCTCTGCCGGCTCGGCCATTCCGCGCTCTTACCGATTTCGCGCGGAGCTGACCCGGTGGTACCGGTTGGCCTGGCCGGGTTGCTGGCTTCCCTGCGCGTTTCTATTCTCCACAAATTTCCTGCGGCAAAGCCGGGTCCGCCTGAGGCGTGCAACGAGGCGCTGAATCTTGCGCCAGTTTATTTCGGCATAATGTTGCTATTAGCATATTTTTGACTTGTTTCAGGGATTAAAGTTGCTATTAGCAGCAAACTGCTTTGGCCCATCGGGGCCGACCTGCTTATTCCAGTTCAGCAAGGAATTGAGGGCCCATGGGACAGCGCGGCGATTTTCCTTTCTGGGGCCTTGTTGGCCTTGATCCAATTCGCGGCGCGTCCGGTCGGGTTGAAGGCTTTGCCCACGGTTGGGAACGGGGGACGGGCAAGGTAGACGCCGTTTTTGGCGCAGCCGTTGAAGAGGTGTCCCTGTCTTTACAGAACGGGGCGGGCACGCCGGGCAGAGACGTCCGCGCCGATGGTTTGACCGCCGTTTTGGGAGAGGCGGCGGCAGCCCCCTTGCGCGATCCGCTTGTTATTGTCGCGGTGTCCGGCGAGCCCCTACTCTTCGATCGGCCTACGAAAGCGGGCGATCCGGTCTACGCGGTGCGGGCGGGCGAGAGCGTCGTTCTCGCTTTGAGCGGGCCCTCCCCAGTTGCGCCCCCTGTCTCCCCCCCTGGCGCGCGCCCTCTCGTCCATGCCGGTCTCGGCGCCGGCTCGCCAAACCTCGCGCCTCTTGAGGTCGGACGCACCTTTGGGTTTGTGTGGCCCCTCTTTGGCGCTACCATAACGATTGGTACACGGATGAGTGACTTGATCGGCGGCGTGAAAGCGGTCGACGGGAACGCCGAGGCTTCCCTTGCAGAGTTTCTAAACCTCATCCATCCCGAAGATCGCGACGCCTGGCTCTGTGAGGTCTTCGCGGCAGCCCGAAGCAAACGGCGTCTTGCTGCCGGGCCAATCCGTATTCGGACCGTCACTGGTGCCTGGCGCACCATGGTGGATGCAAGTTCGATTGAGGAGCCGGTGGCGGGCGAGCCTTGCGTCGCGGGGGTTTTTGTCGATGTGACCGCGACCTTGGACGCTCAGGCCCAGCAATCGGCGAGCCTTGCGAAAGCGCGGGCCGACTGTGCAGAGCGCACGGACATGTTGGCGTGCCTTGCGACCGAGATCCGCGAGCCCCTCGGCGGCATTATCGGCCTTGCCGATCTGATGGATGCAACCGGTCTTGATCCAGAAAAAACAGCCTATACGGATATTATTCGGCGGTCCGCCCGCTCTTTGTTATCCTTGGTCGACGGCGTGACCGATTATGCCCTTGCAAGCGGGGAGGGCATTGCGATCAACGAACAACGCTTTAACTTACGCAATGTCATCCAGCGGACCTTGGCGGCGTGGCTGCCCGTGCTCGAAGCTGGGCATCATCGGCTTAATGTCAAAATCCCATCCATCCTGCCACGGATGGTGACGGGCGATCCGTTGCGCCTAAAGCAGGTGCTTGCAGCGCTCCTGCGGATCACCTCCCAATCGGGCGACACTCTGGTCGTTGACTTGGCCTTCAGTGCACGCCGTCTCGAGCACGGGCTCATGCGCGTGCGGGTCGATGTGCATTTGGAGCCTAGGGACGGCCCGCAACCCGGGCACAAAGCGGGCGACAGGCTGTCTGGCCTCTCGGCCGATATGGCGGTCACGGTCTGCCGGCAGATTGCCGAGGCGATGGAGGGGAGTTTCGGGGAGCGATCGAACCCTGGTGGGGGCAGGGGTTTTTGGTTTGCCATTCCACTGCGGGTCGATGATCCGGCGGTCGAGGCCGCTCAGCCCTCACAGCGGCGGATGTTACTGGTGGAGGATCATCCGGTCAGCCAGCTTGTCTTTCTCAGTATGCTGGAGAACCTCGGTTACTCGATCGACATGGTGGGGACCGGCGAGGAGGCTGTCTCGGCCTTCCAGTGTGAAGACTATGACGCGGTGCTGCTCGACGTGACCATGCCCGGCGAAAGCGGGATCGCGGCAGCGCGCGAGATCAAATCGATCATGCAAGAGCGGCGGTCGGTGCCGGTCATGGCTTTGAGCGCCGATGCGACGCCCGCCACCAAACGCGCTTGCGAGCAATCCGGTTTTGACGAGGTGATCGTCAAGCCGACTTCCCTGGGCGCCCTTGCCCGCACTTTGGAGGCGTACCTTTAGGGCAGGTGCGTCTCCGGCGATGGGTGTGCTGCCACCCTCGGGCTGTCTGGTGTCAGCCGCCCATCGCCTCCCTTACGGCAGAAAGCAATTCTGAGTTTGCAAACGGTTTGATAAGGACCCCATGGGCGCCGCGGATCTCCGCGAGCGCGGTTGCGTGTTCAAGGCTCATATCGGTGCCGCCGCCCGAAATGATCAGTACCGGTAAGTCTTTCCAGGATCGGCGCATCTGCCGCAAAAACTCAAGGCCTCCCTGGCCGGGCATCCACAGATCGAGAATGAGAAGGTCGACCGGGGCCTCGCCCTCAAGGGCGGCCTGGAGGGGCGCTGTGGAGGAGGCTGTCTCGACCCCATAGCCGGCCCCGGCCAACACAGCCTCGACCGCTCGGCGCACGGCCGCGGAATCGTCGATCACCATGATCTTTTTCAATCCGCGTCCCCCGTGTTGCTGGGGTCAGGCTACGTTTCTTTGGTCTCAAGGTGTTGATAGATCAATTCAAGGCTGTCGGCCAGCCGGTCTTGCGCCTCGTCCGGCAAGCCGGCAATGGCAAGCGCCAAGCGATGGGCCGGATCGTCGTGCAAGGTCGCCTTGCCCTTTTCTGTGAGGGCATAAAGCTGGGAGCGGCCATCCTCCGGGTTCGGTTCGGCAGTGAGAAAGCCATTGCGTTGCAAGGCTGCGATGGCGCGGGAGGCTGGTCCGCTTGTGACCCCCAAATATCTCGCGAGACCGTTGACCGTGGCTGCCGCGCGGCCGGCGCGGGCGAAATAGCGAAGTGCTGACCATTGGCCCGGATGAATGTCTTGGGGCGAGCGCCGGTCATAGACGGCGCGGGCGGTCTGTTCCAAAAGGCTGGCAAGCCCTTGAGCCTTTACAGGCGGGCGCGCGCCGGATCGGGCTTTTGTCTGCGGCTTGGAGAGATGTTTTGCCATCGGAGGGCAGGTTACATGCTACCAGCATATATCTGAACAAAAAATCACGTTGGGGCCAGCCTTTAGCGGCGCTGTCTACCGAAAAACCACGGTTTTGACACCGTTGATGAGCACCCGGTGTTCAATCACGTCTTGTACGGCCCTTGCGAGCACCCGCCGCTCGATATCCCGGCCCATCTCGATCAGCTTTTTGGGGGTCATGGTGTGATCGACCCGCGCGACGTCCTGGTCGATGATCGGTCCCTCATCCAACGCCTCGGTAACGAAATGCGCGGTGGCGCCGATCAGTTTCACCCCCCGCTCAAAGGCCCGGTGATAGGGCTTGGCGCCCTTAAAGCTTGGCAGAAACGAGTGGTGAATGTTGATGGCTTTTGTGCCGAGGGCGCTGACGAGGCTGGGGGAAAGGATCTGCATATAGCGCGCGAGGATCACCAGCTCGGCGGCCTCTTGATCGATCAGCCTAAGGAGGGCTTGTTCTTGGGCGTCTTTGCCCTCGGGTCCGATCGGCAGGTGGTGGAAGGCTTTGCCGTACATATCGGCGAAAGGCCGCGTGGTTTCGTGGTTCGAGACGATGGCGCGCACATCCATGCGCAAGGTTCCCATCCGTTCTCGGTGCAACAGATCCACCAGGCAATGGTCGGTTTTGGAGACCAGGATGAGCGCGCGCATGGCGTGGGTTGCGTCTTTCAGGTCCCAGGCGCGCATGGCAAAGCGCCGCGCAATCGGGCTGAACCCGGTTCTGATCTCGCCAAGGGTTGCAGTCCCCAGATCGAACTGCACCCGCATGAAAAAGAGCCCCGTGTCCAAATCGTCGAACTGGGCGCTTTCCGTTATGTTGCAGCCGCAATCGGTCAAATAACCCGAGACCGCGGCAACGATGCCCCGTTGGTCCGGGCAGGACAGGATCAAAATCGCTTGATTTTCGAGATCGTTCATTTCTAGAGCGTTATACCGAGCACCGATTGACAGGCCGTTGCTTCATGCCACGGTGCCGCACTTTTTGGGGAATTCCTATGCCTGGTCCGCTGCAAGACCTGCAGCGCCTCATCGATGACGGGGCGCTGAGCGCCGATCCGGCCCAGCGCGCCATTGCGGTTCGCCTCGAGGCGTTGCACGCGGCGCTTGAGGGATACAAGCCCGCAACAAAGCCCGGGCTATTTCGCCGCCGCCGGGTGGCCCCCCGCGGGGTCTACCTCTATGGCGATGTGGGGCGCGGCAAATCCATGCTGATGGATCTCTTCTTTCGCCACGCGACCATCGAGCGAAAGGAACGGGTGCATTTCCATGACTTCATGCTGCGCATCCATGCCGGCTTAAGCTGGCGCCAACGCTCGAGGGCCGCATGGATGCGCAGCATGAAGTCGTGGAAATGAACCCGTTCCTTTCGCTCGATGGTCGCGTGGCGAAAGAAGAGGTCCATCAACATGGATTTGCCGCGCCCCACATCGCCATAG
>JBCDJA010000063.1:0-9487 GCA_038748465.1 Pseudomonadota bacterium | reverse complement strand
GCGCGGCAATGTCAGGGGCTTGGCCTTCAAGGAGCCCGGAGAGGATCAACGTCCCACCCCGCGCCGTCGCCTTTGAGAGGTCTTGACACAGAGCGCGCAATGGGGCCGCCAGGATGTTCGCCACCACCAGCGGGTAGGGGGCGAAGCGCCCAATGTGAGGATGCGCAAACCCTGTCGCCGCAATCAGGCTAATTCTGTGGGCAAGGCTGTTGCGCCGCAGGATGGAACGGGCGGTTGCCACCGATTGAGGGTCGCTGTCGCTGGCGATAATGTGCGCCGGGGTGAGGCGGGCAATCGCCATCGCCAGAATTCCGGTTCCCGTCCCCAGGTCGAGGGCTCGCTTCAGGGGGGCGCGTCGCGCAAGGGCGCTAATCGCTTCAAGGCAAAGCGCGGTGGTCGGATGGTGTCCGGTGCCGAAGGCTGTGCTGGAGGGAACGTCAAGGACGAACCGGCGGGGGCGATCGTCAGGCCGCGCGTGCCGGTCCCCATCGACGAGGGTCAACGGGCCGATGGACACCGGCGGCAATTCAAGGCCTGAGCGCTCTACCCAGTCGGTCTCGTGGAAGCGGCTGATGGAGAGGATGTCGATGGATTGGGAGGCGAGGAGTGCGGCAGTGTTGGCCACCCTTTCGCGGTCGGGCAAATAAATCTCAGCCCGGCGAAGCTTATGATCGTCTGTATAGGAAAGAACGGGGGAAATATCAGGCGCCAGTTGGTGCGATAAGGTGTCCTCGACCCGCTCGGCGAGGTGCCTCGGCACATCGAGCGCCAGGCACCAGGTAAGCGGCCCCGCATCGGTAAGTGAGCCAGGACGGGCCGTCTTGGTCATGGACGGGAGACGAAACTGTCAATGACGCGCTTGACGCCGGCCTTTTCAAAATCGACCACAAGCTTGTTCCCATCGGCCTCCGTCACCAATCCGTAGCCGAATTTAAGATGGAAAACCCGCTCGCCCGGCATAAAGCTCGAGGCCGCTGGATCGCTCGTTGCGATGAGATCGCGCGCTTCGTCAAGGCGCGCGGTCGGGCGCGATTGGGCTTTGGCGCGGCTCCCACCAAGGCGGGATTGAGCCCGGCGCCAGCCTGGATTTTCATAGCTGCTCTCAAAATTGGGAGCGGCGCCGAACCGGCTTTCCCGCGAGATTCCGGCAAAGGCATCGTCCTCGGTCAGAATAACCACATGCCCCGCCGGCAACTCATCGATAAAGCGGGAGGGCAATCCGTTTTGCCAGCGACCGTGGGTTTGCCGCATATTGACGAAGGTGACATAGGCTTTCTTTTTAGCGCGTGTGAGGCCGACATAGGCAAGGCGGCGCTCCTCCTCCAGCCCGCGCACGCCTTCGTCTAAGGAGCGTTGGTGGGGGAACAAACCCTCCTCCCAGCCGGGCAGGAAAACTGTGTCAAACTCAAGTCCTTTTGCGGCATGGAGCGTCATGAGGTGGACCCGCTCATCCGTGTCCGCCTGCTCCCGATCCATAACGAGGGAAACGTGATCGAGATACTCGCCAAGGCTGGCGAACGCCTCCATGCCTTGCACAAGCTCTTTGAGGTTCTCAAGCCGCGATGGCGCGTTCGCTGATTTGTCGTTTTGCCACATCTCGGTATAGCCGGTGTCATCAAGGATCATGGCGGCGAGATCTGGATGGGGAAGCGATTGGGCCTCATTTTGGAAGCGCTCGATCATCAGCACAAAGTTTCCGAGGGAGGTTTTGGCTTTGCCCTTCACCTCGTCCGTTTCAAGAACAAGCCGTGCCGCGCGAAGCAGCGGGGTGCCGCGGGCATTAGCGACCTGATGCAAGGTCTGCAGGGCCGCCTTGCCGATCCCGCGCTTGGGCACATTGATGATCCGTTCAAAGGCTAAATCGTTGTCCGGATTGTGCACGAGCCGCAAATAAGCATGGGCGTCGCGGATTTCCTGTCGTTCGTAAAACCGGGGGCCGCCGACGACCCGGTAGGGAATATTGAGGGTGAGGAACCGGTCTTCAAATTCGCGCATCTGGAAGCTTGCGCGCACCAAAACCGCGATCTGATCGAGCTTGATGTCCCGGCGCTGAAGCGTTTCGATCTCCTCACAGATAAACCGCGCTTCGGCTTCGGAGTCCCATAAGCCTTTCAGGGATACCTCATCGCCGCCGCTCGCTTCGGTCCATAAGGTCTTGCCGAGACGCGCCTCGTTGGTTTTAATGAGCCCGGAAGCGGCGCCCAAAATATGGCTTGTGGACCGGTAATTGCGCTCTAAGCGGATCACCATAGCGCCCGGAAAATCCGTCTCGAAGCGGAGGATATTGTCCACTTCCGCACCGCGCCATCCGTAAATCGATTGATCGTCATCGCCCACGCAGCAAACATTGCCTTGGCTGCCGGCGAGGATCCGCAGCCACAAATATTGAGCGACATTCGTGTCCTGGTACTCGTCCACTAGGATGTATTTGAACCGGCGCCTAAAGTCAGCGAGCACATCCTCGTTGCTGCGCAGAACCCGCAAGCATTCCAAAATGAGATCGCCGAAATCGGCCGCATTGAGCGTCTTGAGCCGCGCCTGGTATTGACGATAAAGCTCGATCGCCTTGCCGTCGGCGAATTGATGGGCGTCCTCAGGGTTCAGATCGTCCGGGGCTAGGGCGCGATTTTTCCACTGGTCCAAGAGCCCCGCAAAAACGCGCGCTGGCCAGCGTTTCTCGTTGATCTTCTCAGCCTCAAGAAGTTGCTTGATGAGCCGAATTTGATCGTCCGTGTCGATGATCGTGAAATCGGAGCGCAAGTCCACCAACTCAGCGTGACGCCTTAAGATTTGCCCACTGAGCGAATGGAATGTGCCGAGCCATTGCATGCCCTCGACAACCCCGCCGACAAGCCCCTCGATGCGCGACTTCATCTCCCGGGCGGCTTTGTTGGTGAAGGTGACGGCGAGGATTTGTCCCGGCCAAGCCCGGTTGGTGGCCAGCAAATGGGCAATCCGGGTTGTCAGCACACGGGTTTTTCCGGTGCCGGCGCCGGCGAGCACCAAGACCGCTCCTTCGGTCTGCTCGACAGCGGCGCGCTGCTCTTTGTTGAGGCCATCCAAATAGGGCGGGGCTGCGGCCGCCGCGGCGCTGAGAGGGGGGGCGGTGCGCCCGTCTTCTGGCGACGGGCCGCCCTCCATATCCGCCATGTCAAAAGGATCGAATGTCGACGCCATATCGTTTTCCTACGGTTCGCAGCCACTTTATCCATGCAGCCTCAAAGGGAAAAGAGGGGGGCAGAGCGTGGAGGCTGGACAGGCCCCGCCTGTGGCCGCCCTAGCGATGTTCTTCGATGTTGGCTTCGATCAACGCCTTTGAGAATTTCTCAAGTGCTCGTTCATGGGCCAAAACCCCAAGCACGGTGTCCCGGTCGGTTCGCTCGGCAACCGGCAGCACAGTTGCGCCGGTTTGCTCAAAGAGGGCGAAGGCCCGCTCCAGGGTGTCGTGGGCAAAGAGGACCGGCAGCTGTTTGCCCTCCTCATCCCGGGTCGGCGCCGTGCCCTCGGTCATGAGGTCTGAGATCTTCATGGTTTCGAGCAGCACTTTTTGGGGGCCTTCGGAGATATGAAAGCCGCGCCGTTCGATCTGCCAATGAAAGAAGCTGCGTCCGAGCATGGACTGGGTCAACACGGTGGCGATCGAGGCGGCGAT
Organism: Pseudomonadota bacterium; assembly: GCA_038748465.1. Lineage (GTDB taxonomy): Bacteria > Pseudomonadota > Alphaproteobacteria > M2410 > M2410 > JBCDJA01. The sequence goes on along the minus strand of JBCDJA010000063.1, from coordinate 5,835 downwards.
CAGAAGCGCGATTGACAGGCGATAGTCCTGCACCAGCTCAAACACGATCAGCGTCGTTGAGATGGGCGCGCCCAACGTTGCGGCGGCCACCGCGCCCATGCCGACAAGGGCATAGGCGCCTGCGGACGAGCTTAAAGTCGGGAAGGCCGCGCTTGCGAGAATGCCGAAGGCCGAGCCGACAAACGCGCCGATGAAGAGCGATGGGCTGAACACGCCCCCTCCGAAACGCCCGGCAAGGCTGATCGCTGTCGCTACGATCTTCGCTGCCACACACCCCAAAAGCACCGTGAGAGTATAATTTGTGCTCAGTGCATTGACGGTTGCCCCATAGCCAACGCCCAACACCTCCGGATAGACAAGGGCAATCAGCCCCACGGCAAAGCCGGCAAGGGCAGGGCGCAGGACAAAGGGCATGCTGATTTTTTGCGACCACATATCGGCGGCCATGATGCTGCGCATGAAGAGCACCGCCGCAACGGCGGACACCGCACCGAGCAGGGCAAAGGCGGGCATTTCCCAAAAGCTGACAATCTCATAGCGCGGCAGCAAAAAGGCCGGATTGTCTGAAAAATGCAGGCGCGTCACCACACTTGCCGCAACGCTTGAGATCACAATGGGTCCAAAGGCGCGCAGGGCGTAATGGCCAAGCACCACCTCAAGCGCAAAGAGCACCCCGGCAATCGGCGCATTGAATGAGGCTGCCACCGCCGCTGCGACCCCGGCTCCCAAGAGGGTGCGGGTAATCGCCGGCGAATAGCCAAGCGCCTGGGCGATGCTCGATCCCACGGTTGCGCCCAAATGGGCCGCCGGGCCCTCCCGGCCGACGCTTGCCCCAGCGCCGATTGAGAGGGCGGAGACAAGCGCGCTTTTGAGGCCATAGCCAAGCGGCATTGCCCCGCTGCGGATGGCCCGCGCCTCGATAATGTCGGCAACGCCGCCGGCTCTGAGTTCCGGCAAGATCGCCTTGATGACAAGGCCCACAACCAGACCGCCCAGCGTGGTGACGGCAACGATTTGCCAGCCCGGAAGCTCCGCCACGCGGATCAGCAGGCGTGTCTCGTCGCCGCCAAAGGTGAGGGAGGTGATGAAATCGATCAGGAGACGGAAGGCCATGATCGCATAGCCGACGGCCGTCCCGATCAAGAGGGCCAGACACCAAATAACCGGTTGCCGATGCCGGTTGACGGTACGCCAACTGAGCCGGCTTAGGAACGTGCGCTCCGGGACTGCAGACATGGACAGTGGATACTGACCGTTCGCGCCAGCATCAAGGGCCCAGCATCATGGGGCCAAGCATCATGGGGCCAAGCATCAGGGGGACCAGTATCAGGGTGAAGGAGCCGGTGGCCTTCGCATGCCCAATTAGTTGGTCCCGACTTCTGGGTCCGCCGACACGGCTTGCTTGCACCCGCCAATCGAGCCTTCAGCGCAAATGGTTCGCCCGTCAAGCCAGGTTGCGCCGGAGAAATCCGCAAACTGAAGGTCTGCGGTCGCGAGGCGCGCACCTGTAAGATTCGCACCGACCAGAATTGCGCGGTAAAGCCGCGCCTGACGCAGGTCCGATCCGCTCAAATTGGCGCCCGTCAAGTCAGCTTTGGTAAAATCGGCGCGCCGCACATCAGCGCCCGTCAGGTCGGCGTCTTTCAAGATCGCCGTCAGAAAATTGGCGCGACGGGCATCGGCGCCGGCCAGCACAATGCCCGTCAGGTCGGCCCGATTAAACTTCGCATCCTCAATCCGCGCGCCGGTGAGATCGGTGCCCGCGAGGGCTTGGCCTGAAAGCCGGCATTCGCGCCAATCGACCTCGGGCGCGGCCGCATCGGTGCAGGCAGCATGGGCGTGGCTTGCAAAGGCCGCCAGCAAGAGGGGCAGGAGCGCGATCCGTCTGGCGAAGGTGTGATGCTGTTTGGTCATAGCCCAATATTTGTGAGGATTTGGCGCGTCATCAACCCTCTTTAGGCGGCGCGCCAGTCAACCAATCCAGAATTGCAGCCCGGTCCCCATCAAGCGAGGGCACCGGTCCCCGGTCCGTTGGATCGGGATGGGCACTAAACTTCATCGGATTGCCCGCCATCTTGAGGCGCACCCCGTCGTTATCCTGGGTTTCAACGATCATATTGCGCTCGACAATCTGGGGATCGGCGAGGACGTCCGGCACAGTGTTGATGGGCCCTGCCGGAACGCCCGCGGCCTCAAGCCGCTCAAGCCACTCGGCGCTCGGCGCTTTGGCAAGAGCCGCCTCGATGGCTTGTTTGAGTGCCTCGACATTCGCGCATCGCCGCTCATTGGTGTCAAAGCGCGGGTCTTTATCGAGGTCGGTCAGCCCGAGTGTCGCGCAAAGCGTAAGGAAGAGGGCATCGTTGCCGGCAGCTATGACCACATGCCCGTCCTGCGTCCCGTAAGCTTCGAAGGGCGCGATGGAAGGGTGGCGGGCGCCGAGAGGCTGGGGCACCGCTCCGGTTGCAAAATACCGCGCGAGCGCGTTTTCAAGCAGCGCAACCTGACAATCCAGCATCGAAACATCGACCTTTGTGGCCCGTCCCGTCCGTTCTCTGTCATACAGTGCACTGACAACCGCAAGGGCCGTGAACAGGCCCGCCGCGAGGTCTCCGATGGACGTGCCGACCCGCGTCGGCGGCCCGCCCGGGTGGCCGGTGAGGCTCATCAGTCCGCCCATGGCTTGCACAACCATGTCGTAGGCTGGCCGGGTTTTGTAAGGGCCGGTATGGCCAAAGCCGCTCACCGCCGCGTAGATGAGGGACGGGAACTGGCGGTGTAGGCGGTCCCAATCATATCCGAGGCGCTCCAGGGTGCCGCCCCGGTAGTTTTCAACAAGCACATCCGCGCGCGCGAGCAGGGCCTCAAACGTCGCCCGGTCTTCGGCCTCTTTGAGGTTGAGCGCAATCGATTGTTTGCCCCGATTAAGAGACATAAAGTACGCAGAGCGTCCGTCTACGAAGGGACCAAAGCTGCGGGCATCGTCGCCGCCATTCGGCGCTTCGACCTTGATGATCTCGGCGCCGAGATCGTTGAGGAGGAGGGTTGCAAAAGGGCCAGCTAAAACCCGTGTAAGGTCAACAATGACGGTGCCGGCAAGAGGGCCGGTGCGGGGCGCCTGCTTGGTCATGGAGAGGTCTTTAGCGCAGCGCGTGCCGTTGAAAGTTGGGACGAAGGAGGAGAGACAATGCGCTAGTCGGTCTCGTGCTTCTGCCCCGGCAATTGAAAGGCCTCGAGGCGTTTGCCGTCGTGGTCCTTCTCGGTCCGGTTTCGCTCGCTCGTTGTTTTTGAGCGCTCTGAAGCCGGCCGACCGTGTCGGACCCGGTTTTCAGCAGCTCTCGCTCGGCGCATCGCCAATTCGCGTTGCTTCCGATACTTGGAAAAGTTGACCACGTCGCCCATCGAACACCCTAAGCCCAGTCGAGGTTGTGCGTCTTTCTTTTCATATTTTCGACATCTTCCACGACAAAATCCACAGGGGCAAGCCATATCCGTCACGGACCTGGGGAGAAGCCGGCGGGCTGGCGCAAGTCAGGCACAAAATTTGTATGATTTTCCTCTCGACGGAGGCTGACGCTCGCCGCCAATCCGTCTCGGTTTCCGCCCAAGTTTGGTTTATGCCCAAGCCTGGAAATCCATCGCCCGCTCGCAATCGGTGCGATAGGTAATTGGCCCTATGTTGAGACTCAGTCGTGTCATTCTGATTGTTGGCGTCATCCTCGTTCTGCTTGGAACGGCGCTGATTGTCGTCCCCGGCTATGTGGATTGGACGCGCTACCGGTCGATTGTGGAAACAGCGGTCGGCGATGCGATCGGGCGGCGGGTGTCCATCGATGGGGAGATTGCCCTCACGGTTTTGCCAAAACCGGCCTTTGAAATCGGTGAGGTGACGGTCTTCCCGACCACGGAAATCGCACCGCCCGGCGCGGGCGCTCCGCTCGGCGAGGGCGCACCGCCGGCAGGGGAGGGGGCCCCACTTAAGGTGGGGCTGATGACGGCGACCATCGAACCGCGCCCGCTCTTCCAGGGCGATTTTCATATCACGTCTCTTGTTCTTGCTCAGACCGAGTTGAATTTGGGGGCGCGTAACCCCGTCGATTTCCTCAATACAAAGAGCGACGGGCCCGTCACCTTCGATCCGGGGGTCCTACTGACCGGGTGGGCGAGCCGCGTCGGGGGCTTTTTCTCAAACGTTCGGATTGACGAGCTGGGCCTTGAAGATGCGTCGATCACCTGGTTGCGGGAGGAGGCGAATGGGGGGCAAGAAACCCTCCGTGTGGAGCGTGCCTCAGCGCGCCTCTTGTCGGCGACCGGTCCCTTCGAGGCGCGCGGATCGATCCTGTTTCGCGACCGGGCCTATGATGCAGACCTTAATGTTGCAAGTTTCGCAAACCGGGCGGAAATCCCATTCGACTTTGAAATTCTGGCCCGGGACACAAAATTGCTGGCCGCTCTCAGGGGAACTGCGGCCGGCATGGAAAGCGAAACACCTGTCTTGACCGGCACCGTGGAGTTTGCCGGCCCATCTGTTTCGCTGCTTTTGCCCGCATTTGGCGATGGCGCCGCGATTGGGCCGCAAGACGCAGAACCGGCGGGGCAGACCAGGGACGAGGCCGGTAAATCCGTTCCCTTCCGAATTATAGGGCCGGTGCGCTATCGGGACGGACAGATTAAGGCCGAGGCGCTCACATGGAGCCAAGGTCCCGATAGCCTCACGGTCGGGCTCGATGCAGACCTTAAAGACCGCTCCATCCTTCGCCTCGACGTGACCGCCGATGACCCGCTTCGGCTCGGCCCGGCTGCCCTTCCAGCCTTCGAGCGCTTTGTTGCCCGGCCCGGCCCCCTGTTGCGGGCCTTCAAAAAGGCCGACCTCGATTTTGTATTGCCCTCAGCATCGATTGGGCCCTGGCAATCGGACCGGTTCCACGGCGCGCTTTACTTTGAAGAAGGGCGTGTGTCGTTGATGGATTTCGATGCGGAAGGGGGCGCCTTTGGGCGTGCGCGGTTGCGCGGTCAACCCAAGCAGGGCACAGACAGTCTGGTCACAACAGCGACCTTTAACGCCGATTTTGCCGATCCTCGGCAAGCCATGTCTGAGCTTGGCGCCGATCTCGATAGGGTGGCGGAGGGGCTTTATGAGTCCCTGTCTGTCGCCGCAAGCCTCACCATCTCATCCGATCTCATCCGTATAGAAACGTTCCGTATAAATTTGGATGAGAACTCATACCAAGGGGCGATGGCGCTTCGTCGCTCACAACGGACCAGTCTCGGGCTTTCCTTGTCCGGTCAACGTTTTGATTTTGACGGCTACGGGCTTGCCGGGCCCGTCAGGTCCCTGCTTCAGGGGGGCACGGGCGATGTCTCATTGAAAGTCGCGGCCGGGGCTGTCCGCTTACAAGGCATTACCCTTGCCGGACTTGGGCTCAACGCCCGTCGTGTTAACGGCCTCGTGACCCTTGAAGCCTTTGAAGCCGAAACCGACCTCTTTGGCACCCTAACGGCGGCAGGAACAGTGTCGCTTGCCGATCCGTCAGCCCCGCTCGATCTCAAGGGCTCGTGGGCCGGATCGCCGTGCTCGGTGCAAAGGCTCTCAGAAACATCCTCTCGGCCAGAGGGCGGGGGCGAGAGCGAGGGCGGTCCGACAGTGTTCTGCCGGCTGCTTGAAACAGCGACGACGCAGTTTGCCTTGACAGGGACCGGCGACGCGGCAACGGCGGCTCTGACCCTCGGAGCGCCGGAGCAAGACCCGGCAACGCTCACCGTCGGAGCGTTTGACATTTTCGATGTCCAAGGGGGACGGAGCGTTCCCGTTTCAGGTAGTGGACGGACGGATGCCCT
>JBCDJA010000062.1:0-9493 GCA_038748465.1 Pseudomonadota bacterium | reverse complement strand
TTCAGAGTTCACCCTTGATGCGGACATGGTGATCAAGGCCCTTGGGTTTGACCCGGAAGATCTGCCGACCCTGTTCGGCGCACCGGAACTGACGGTCAGCCGCTGGGGAACGGTCAAGGCAGACCTAAAAACCATGATGACGTCGATGGACGGGGTGTTCGCGGCCGGCGACATCGTGCGGGGCGCGTCGCTGGTTGTGTGGGCCATCCGCGATGGACGCGACGCGGCCACGGCCATGCACCGGTGGCTGCGGGCTAAGGCCGGCGACGAGCGCCTTGCCGCCGCCGTCGCCGCTGAGTAATCCGCCTACCCACGAAATCTTGATAGAGCGTACCCCGGACCAAGTGCCGGCCCAACAAAGACAACAACAGCGGCGCGCCGGGCTGAGCTCGCAAGTCGCTTTAGGGAAGCAACCGGATGCACGAGACAAAACAGATCGATGCTGACATTGCCCGCCGCCTTGAGAACGAGCGCCGCCTGACCGAGGCCGGCGCCTATGGCCCGGAAATGGAGCACGACGCCTGCGGCGTTGGCCTGGTGGTTGAGATCGGCGGCCAGTCGACCCGGCGCGTTGTCACCTCAGCGCTCACGGCCCTCAAGGCGATTTGGCACCGCGGCGCTGTCGACGCCGACGGCAAGACCGGCGATGGTGCCGGCATCCATCTGCAAATCCCAGTCGAGTTTTACCACGATCAAATCGCCCGCAGCGGCCATCAACGACGCGACACACGCCTCGGCATTGGCATGGTTTTCTTGCCGCGGACTGACCAATACGCCCAAGAGACCTGCCGCACGATCGTTGAGACCGAGATCGTTCGCCTCGGCTATTACATCTATGGCTGGCGCCAGGTGCCTGTGGACATCTCCGTGATTGGCGAGAAAGCGAACGCGACCCGCCCCGAGATCGAGCAAATCATGTTCACCGACACCCGTGGCCTTGATGAAGAGGCCATGGAGCGGGAGCTATACCTGATCCGGCGACGGATAGAAAAACGGGTCCGCGAAGAAACCATCAAGGATTTCTATCTTTGCTCCCTGTCGACCCGCTCGGTCATTTATAAGGGCATGTTTCTCGCCGAGCAGATCGATGCCTTCTATCCCGATCTGCAATCGGAAGAGTTCGTCTCAAACTATGCGCTCTATCACCAGCGCTATTCCACCAACACCTTCCCGACCTGGTGGCTTGCTCAACCCTTCCGCATGCTTGCCCATAACGGCGAGATCAATACCGTCAAGGGCAACACCAATTGGATGAAGAGCCATGAAATCCGCATGGTGTCTGAGAGTTTTGGTGAGTATGGGGAAGACATTAAGCCGGTGATCCAGCCGGGGAGCTCGGACTCGGCTGCTCTGGATTCGGTATTTGAGGTATTGGTCCGTGCAGGGCGCAATGCACCCATGGCGAAAACCCTGCTCATCCCCGAAAGCTGGTCAAAAAAAACAAAATCGATCCCGGCCGCGCACCGGGCCATGTACGCCTATTGTAATTCGATCATCGAACCTTGGGACGGGCCGGCCGCCATCGCCGCCACGGACGGGCGATGGGTAATCGCGAGTGTCGACCGGGCTGGCTTGCGGCCGATGCGCTACACGATCACCGAAGACGGTCTGATGGTGATGGGCTCTGAAACCGGCATGGTCCCGATTGACGAGACTCTGGTGGTGGAAAAAGGCCGTATCGGACCGGGTCAGCTTCTTGCCGTCGATCTCGCAGAGGGCAAATTTTACAAAGATCGTGAGATCAAAGACCAATTAAGCGGCTCTCAGCCTTTTGCCGAATGGGCGACGAACATTAAAGACCTGGACGCAGCCGTGCGCGACGGGCCGGAGCCGCGGGTCCTTCCAAACGCGGATTTGCGCAAACGCCAAGTGGCAGCAGGCTTCAGCGTCGAGGACATGGAACTGATCCTCCAGCCCATGGTGGAGGACGCCAAGGAAGCCCTTGGCTCCATGGGCGATGACACGCCCCTTGCCGTACTTTCAGACCAATACCGTCCGCTGTCGCACTTTTTCCGGCAGAATTTCAGTCAGGTTACCAACCCGCCGATCGACCCCTTGCGCGAACACCGGGTCATGAGCCTCATCACCCGGTTCGGCAACCTGACCAATGTGTTGGCCGAAGACAGCTCCCAAACCAATGTCTTCACGCTCGAAACCCCGGTGGTGTCAAACGGCATGTGGGAGCGGATGCGAGAGCATCTGGGTGCAGATAATATCTGCGAAATCGATTGCACCTTCCCAACCGGTGAGCACGAGGGCCATGACGGGAGAGCCCTCAAAAAAGCTCTCGACACGATTTGTCAAATTGCCGAGGAAGCCGTGCGCAGCGGCTGCGGGCATATCTTCCTGACCGATGAATACGCAACTCAAGACCGCGCTGCGATCCCTATGATCTTGGCGACGGGGGCCGTACATTCTTACCTTGTTTCCCGGGGCCTTCGCACCTTTACCTCGATTAATGTTCGCGCATCGGAATGTCTTGATACCCATTATTTTGCCGTCTTGATCGGCGTTGGTGCGACCACCGTGAATGCATATCTGGCGCAAGACGCCCTGACCGACCGCCATTCGCGCGGGCTCTTTGGCGATATGTCGCTCAAAACCGCCGTGGAGCGGTTTCGGGAGGCGATCGCCCAAGGGCTTCTAAAAATCATGTCCAAGATGGGCATTTCGGTCATCAGCTCCTATCGGGGTGGCTATAATTTTGAGGCTATTGGGCTGTCGCGGGCCCTGGTGGCTGAATACTTCCCCGGCCTGATGAGCCGCATTTCGGGCCTCGGCCTTAAGGGCATCGAACGCAAAGTCATCGCCAATCATCAAAAGGCCTTTGATGAAACCGTCATTGCTCTGCCGATTGGTGGGCTTTACCGCTATCGCAGGGGCGGCGAGGCCCATGCGCTAGAAGGCCCGCTCATCCACATGCTGCAGCGGGCGGTCAACACCGATTCCTATTCCACCTATAAAAAATATGTGGGCATGACCCGCCGTCAAAAGCCGGTGGCCCTCAGGGATCTGATGGACTTCCGGAAGGCCGGGCGCCCGGTGCCGATTGACGAAGTAGAGAGCATCAACGAAATCCGCAAACGCTTTGTCACCCCCGGCATGTCGCTTGGCGCGCTCTCGCCCGAGGCACACGGCATGCTGAATGTGGCGATGAACCGGATCGGCGCTAAATCGGTGTCCGGCGAGGGGGGCGAGGACCCGGCACGGTTCAAGCCGCTGCCTAATGGCGATAACGCCAATTCCGCGATCAAACAGGTCGCCTCGGGACGGTTTGGGGTGACTGCGGAATATCTCAACCAATGCCGCGAGATTGAAATCAAGGTGGCCCAGGGCGCCAAGCCTGGCGAAGGGGGGCAGCTGCCTGGCTTCAAGGTTACCGAGCTCATCGCAAAGTTTCGGCACTCCACGCCCGGTGTCACGCTCATCTCGCCGCCACCCCACCACGACATTTATTCCATCGAGGATCTGGCCCAGCTCATCTACGACCTGAAACAGATCAATCCGATCGCTCGGGTGTGCGTGAAGCTTGTGGCCTCAACCGGCATTGGCACCATTGCCGCCGGCGTCGCCAAAGCGAAGGCCGACGTTATCCTCATTTCGGCCAGCGTCGGCGGCACCGGCGCAAGTCCCCAAACCAGCATCAAGCATGCCGGCATCCCCTGGGAGATGGGCCTTACAGAATCAAACCAGGTGCTCACCCTGAACAATCTTCGCCAGAGCGTTGTTCTGCGCGCTGATGGCGGCATGAAGACCGGGCGCGATATTGTGATAGCAGCCATGATGGGTGCGGAAGAATTCGGCGTTGGTACGGTCTCGTTGATCGCCATGGGCTGCATTATGGTGCGCCAATGCCACTCCAACACCTGCCCGGTCGGCGTGTGCACCCAGGACCCGGCCCTGCGAGACAAATTCGAAGGGACAGCGGATGCGGTTGTCAACCTCTTCAGCTTCATCGCCGAGGAAGTGCGGGAGATCCTAGCCGAGCTCGGGGTGCGCTCCCTTGCCGAGGTCATTGGACGCACCGACCTGCTGGCCCAGGTCAGCCGCGGGGCCGAACACCTCGACGATCTCGATCTAAACCCGCTCCTTGTGCAGAGCGATCCGGGCAATGCCTTGCGTTATTGCACCATGACCGAGCGGAACGCCGTGCCCGACACGCTCGACGCCCAAATCGTCCGGGATGCGGCGCCGATGCTCAACGACGGCGAAAAAATGCAGCTCACCTACACGGTGCGCAACACCCAACGGGCGATCGGCTCGCGTACGTCATCTCACATTGTGCGCAAATTCGGCATGAACGCCCTCAATCACGGCCATCTTACCGTGCGCCTGCGCGGCTCGGCCGGCCAGTCCCTCGGCGCCTTTGCCGTTAAAGGCCTGAAGCTCGAAGTGTTTGGCGATTCAAACGATTATGTCGGCAAAGGCCTGTCGGGCGGATTGATCGTCCTGAGGCCGATGACCTCATCGCAACTACGCTCGGCGGAAAACACCATCATCGGCAATACGTGCCTTTACGGCGCCACGAGCGGATTTTTGTTCGCCGCTGGCCAGGCGGGCGAGCGGTTTGCGGTGCGCAATTCCGGCGCCATTACGGTTATCGAAGGGTGCGGATCAAATGGCTGCGAATACATGACCGGCGGAACGGCCGTTATCCTTGGGCCCGTGGGCGACAATTTCGCGGCGGGGATGACCGGGGGCATGGCCTTTATCTATGACCCGCAGGAACACTTCCCGATCATGGTCAACGATGAATCAGTGGTCTACGGACCGATCCGCTCGGCCCATTGGGAAGGCGTGTTGAAAGACCTTGTGAGCCGCCATTGCGAAGAAACCGGGTCGAACCACGCAGCCGCCATCCTCAATCAATGGGACCTTGAGGTGGGCCGCTTTGTCCAGGTTTGCCCGAAAGAGATGGTCGACCGGATCGAGCACAAGCTCGATGATGGGGTCTTCCGCCCCGCCGCCGCGGAGTAGCTTGGCATATTTATAACAAGGTTATCCTAAGTTAGTGACTTTTGCTAACTTGGGATAACACTGTTATAAACCGTGCTATGGACCCAATTAAAAATCCTTTCTCGCCAGGTGCCGGCACACCGCCACCCGAACTTGCAGGACGGGATGCGGACATCCGCCGCGCAGAGATCGCGATCGCCCGCATTAAAAACGGCCGCCACGCCAAAAGCGAAATCTTGGTCGGGTTGCGCGGGGTCGGAAAAACCGTCCTGCTCAATCGCTTCCGACAAATCGCGGAAAAAACTGGGACTGTCTCAGTCAGGCTTGAGGCTCCAGAGACGCGATCCCTCCCGGCCCTGTTGGTCCCCGGACTGCACAAAGCGATGCTGGAATTGGACCGCCGGCAAGCGGCCACCAAACTCCTACAACAGGCGCAGAATTTTCTTGCTGATTTCATCCGCTCAATGAAGGTGAAGTATGGAGATGTTGAAGTCTCACTCGATATCGGCAACGCAACTGGGGAAAGCACAGGCGATCTGGAAGCTGATATCAGCGAGTTACTCAAGCGCACGGGCGAGGCAGCGAAAGAACGCGAAACATCCTTGCTCATCTTCATTGACGAGTTGCACTATGTGAAAAAAGATGAGTTTGCCAGCCTCATCGCCGCACTCCATCTTTGTTCCCAGTTCGAATTACCGGTTGCGCTATTTGGCGCCGGGCTGCCGCAATTAAAGGGTCTGTCCGGAAAGGCAAAATCCTACGCCGAACGGCTTTTCGATTTTTCTGAAATTGGTGCACTGACGGAGAGCGCCGCCGAACAAGCATTGAAAGTTCCTATCGAGAACGAAGGCGCCACAATCGCCCCGGACGCCCTTTCAAAAATTGTCTCCCTTACGGAGGGCTACCCCTTTTTCTTGCAAGTCTGGGGCGGTCACGCTTGGGATAGCGCAGACAGCGCTCCAATCACACTCAGCGATGTGCTCCATGCCAACAAGCTAGCGATCACAGACCTTGATTCAAGTTTTTTCCGTGTCCGGTTCGATCGCTTAACTCCTGGCGAAAAACACTATCTGCGTGCCATGAGCGAGCTGGGGCCCGGGCCCCACAGGTCGGGCGATGTTGCGACGGTTTTGAGCAAAGCCGTCAATGCGGTGGCGCCCGTGCGATCCAACCTGATCCATAAGGGCATGATTTACAGCCCCTCCCATGGGGACACGGCCTTCACCGTCCCGCTCTTCGATGGCTTCATGAAACGGATCATGCCACAACTCAATCAAGATGATTGATCGATGAGGGAGAGGCCCATGGCGCAGATACGTGCAAACGGAGTATCGCTGGAGGTGGAGGACCATGGGGCGGCAGGAGACCCGCCGCTTTTGCTGATAATGGGCCTTGGCTTTCAACTCGCCCATTGGCCCGATACCTTCATCGACGGGCTTGTTGCCCGGGGCCTGCGCGTTGTCGCCTTCGACAATCGAGACATCGGGCTATCGCAAAAATTCGACAATGCGCCGATCCCCAATCCGATGGAGCTTTTGGCCATGAACCGGGGGGAGCGCGCCGCGGCATGCGCCTATACCCTGCATGACATGGCCGCCGATAGCGCAGGCCTCATCGACGCGTTGGGCCTTGGCAAGACACACCTTTTGGGCCTGTCGATGGGCGGGATGATTGCGCAAATCACCGCCGCCAAACACGGCGAGAAAGTCGCCAGCCTTACCTCGATCATGTCCACAACCGGCGATCCGAAGCTGCCCCAGGCTACGCCGGCCGCCGGCGCTGCGTTGATGAGCTTTCCCCCTGCCCAGGACCGCGAAACCGTGGTGCGCCACGCCATGGGCCTTGTGCGCACCATCGGCAGCCCCGGCTATCCCCGTGAGGACGATGAGTTATTCGCCTATCTCGCCCGGGCCTATGACCGCAGCTATTACGTTCAAGGGGCCATGCGCCAGGCAGCCGGCATTATCGCCACGGGGAATTTCCGCTCCCTGAGTGAAACGATTGACACGCCAAGCCTTGTTATTCATGGGCGGGAGGATCCGCTGGTGCCCGTTGCGGCCGGCGAGGACACCGCCGCGGCGATACAAGGCGCGCGGCTTGAAATCATCGACGGCATGGGCCATGACCTGCCGCCCGCACTGGTGCCCCAGATTGTGGACCTCGTTGCAGACCACGTCCTGGCGAATGCATAGCGCACCAGACGGGCGACCTCGTTGCAGACCACGTCTTGGCGAATGCCTAGCGCACCAGACGGGCGACCTCGGCGCCAATCGCGGTCGAAAGGCTGCCAATCGATTGTGTGATCTCATCAAGCGAATTGGCCGAATAATAAGCCCCTTCGCTGGCACAGGCTTGCATGTAAGGCTCGCCGTGGGCGACGCCGTTCACATAGAGCACATGAATTTCGATCCCATCGGCTTTCATCTGCTCACACATGTGCTGGATGTTGGCAAAGCCGTCGTGGGTTACTTCATTCGCGCCAATACAGCTCGGAATGCTGGCATAGCCGTCCGGTGGCGATGGATAATTCGGGTTCACCTCTTCACAAAACAGAGAGCTGCGGCCGTCGGTGACGAACGCAAAAAACTTTCGCCGGTCGCCATAGTCGGCCGGATAATGGGCGGGGCCCCATTCCCCCTGCCAGCGTGGTGAAAGCAGCCGCCAGGCCCAGGCAACAGCCAAATCTTGCCTCCCGGTCGACCCGGTCGCGTAGGTGTCGAGTGCGGTCTGCACTTCTATTCGCGACGTGGTCGGACCGACGATGGGATCTCGGCAACCAACCGTTCCAAACTCAGGCTGAGCAAACCCATTCGGCATCGCATCGAACGGGAGATCGCCAGGCGGCGTATCGCCCATAGCGAAAGGGAACCCGGCTTGGGGTTCGTGGCGCGGCTGCAAGCACCCCGTCCAACCGGCGCTTGGGGCAGAGGCCGCCCATGCGGCTTTGTCAACCCCAACATTGATCCGATCCGTATAAGGAATGAAGGTAATGTAGTGGTCGGGATGGCTCGACGCGCCGCCATAAACTGCGCTGAGCATCGAGCCCAACTCCTCTGCAGCTTTCTCACGCGCCCCGGCCCATGCCATCGAATTTGTCGCATCAAGGGCAATCACAAGCTCAAAGGGGGCTGCCAAACCATTGGCCCGTTCCGCGACTGCCTCGACGGAAACAGAGAGGTCGCTGACCCCCGCAAGGCTCGCGAGCAACATGTCGGTCGATGCATTGGCGGCAACGGAAACCCGATTCCCTTCGACCGAAATTGCGGCCGTTGCGCCCACGAGATCTGGATGATGGGTCAACGCAGCATCAAAATGCCGCTGAGCCATCGTCTCTGACGCGCTAGGGTTTTGAGTTGACGCGCCTGCGAGGGCTGCAGCATCCGCAATCTTTTGCAGCGTGACCCGGTTTGCTATCGCGCGGCTGTAATCCACCGCCCCGCCGCCCGCGACGGCTATGGGCACAATCGAAAGAGCAACGGCAACGGCAAAGTTGCCGCACTTGGCTTCGAAAAACTCACGCAGCACTCGCACCATAACGCACTCGGACACATCAACCCAGAAATCCTCAGACCGTAAACTTATCGATCGGATCTTAAGGGTCCGTTAAGGCGCATCGTCGGCTGGCTCGGCTAAGGACAACCCCAATTCCCGCGCCAGAAACGTAAATTCCATTGCCGTTCGCTCGGCCCGTTGTTTCAGGTTGGCCGCCGCGTTGTGGCCGCCCTCAATGGCCTCGAAGTACAACACATCATGGCCCTGCTCTTTCATGCGCGCGACCATCTTCCGGGCGTGGCCGGGGTGAACCCGGTCGTCTTTTGTTGAGGTGACGAAGAGGACCGGAGGGTAGTCGGCCTCGGCTGACACATTCTGATAGGGCGAGTACTGCAAAATCGCCTCGCGCTCTTTTGCATCGTCCGGGTTGCCGTATTCATCGACCCAGCTGGCGCCTGCGAGCAATTTGTGGAAGCGAAGCATATCAAGGAGCGGAACCTGGCTGATAACCGCGCCGAACAAGTCAGGCCGTTGCACCATCACCGCGCCGGTCAGCAGCCCCCCATTCGATCCGCCCATAATGCCAAGCTGCGCCGGACTGGTAAGGCCGCGGGCCGCCGCATCGTCAGCGACCGCAATAAAATCATCGAAGGATTTTTGGCGGTTTTCGCGCCGGGCCGCCTCGTGCCAAGCCGGGCCGAACTCGCCGCCGCCGCGAATATTGGCGAGCAGATACACCCCGCCATTGCCGGCCCACAATTTACCGATCGTCGCCGAATAGCGGGGCTTCATCGATATCTGAAAGCCACCATAGCCATAAAGAAGCGCCGGGGCCGGATCAGTCTGCCCCGCCGGGGCAAGCACAAAATAGGGGATTTTGGTTCCATCGGCGCTTGTCGCCTCAAATTGCGAAACGGTAAGCCCCTC
The DNA here is from genome assembly GCA_038748465.1 of Pseudomonadota bacterium. GTDB lineage: Bacteria > Pseudomonadota > Alphaproteobacteria > M2410 > M2410 > JBCDJA01. Next base: position 118 of record JBCDJA010000062.1, on the reverse strand, counting down.
GGGATCGAAGCGCGCTGGTAAGGATTTGAGCGCTGAAAGCGCGCCGGTTTCAAGATCGAGCAGCGCCAGGGTGTCGGGCTCGGTCATGGTCTCGTAATTGACAAACACAGGTGTTTCG
>JBCDJA010000061.1:0-9520 GCA_038748465.1 Pseudomonadota bacterium | reverse complement strand
GCACCGGCTCCTCGGTGCGCGCCGATTAAGGAGACACGTGTGGCGGGTACGAACCGGACCGAACGCGACCTTGCCGAGGTCGACCAGGAGCAAATCCGCCAGCCGGTGATCGTCCTTGTCGAGCCGCAGCTTGGCGAGAACATTGGGGCGGCGGCGCGCGCGATGCTGAATTTCGGGCTTACCGAATTGCGCCTCGTGGTCCCGCGCGATGGTTGGCCCAACGAACGGGCCCAGGCTAACGCATCGGGCGCCGATCTTGTGATCGATGGCGCTGAGGTTTTTGCAACGCTTGAAGCCGCCCTTGCCGATTGTACCCGGGTTTGGGCGACGACCGCCCGGTCTCGCGACATGCTCAAGCCAGTGCTGAGCCCAAGCGGCGCGGCACAGCGCGCGCGTGCTTGCCTTGGCGCGGGCGAACGGGTGGCGATTTTGTTCGGTCCAGAGCGGGCGGGGCTTACAAACGATCACGTTGCGCTCGCCGACAGCCTTATCGAAATTCCAGCCAATCCGGCATTTGCATCGCTTAATCTGGGCCAGGCCGTGCTGCTGATCGGCTATGAGTGGTTGTTGTCGGGACGGGATGTGCCGGACGAGCGCGTCGATCCGGGCGCGACACGGCCCGCGACCCGAGACGAGTTGGTCGCCTTTTTCGACCATCTGGAAGCGGAGTTGATTGCCTCCGGCTTTCTCTTCCCGGTCGAGAAGCGCCCCGGCATGGTCCGCTCCCTCCGCGCGATCTTCACGCGAGCGGCGCTTTTTGAACAGGAGATCCGAACCTTGCGGGGGATGGTCAAAAGCCTTGCCCATTATGGGGGCGGCCGGGGCGAAGCGTTGCGCGAAGACCGGCGCAGGGCGGCAGCCGAAAAAGGCCGGGGCCCAAGCCAGCACCCGAAGGGCCGTGTCCCCTCGTCCGAGCCCTCTGGCGAGTGAACACCGTCGCAAACCGGCGAACCATTTGACTGGCGCAGCCGGGCGCGTATAGTCCGCGCCTCCAAACGCGGCACACAACGACCGCGGGCGCAGGCCAGCCTGCCATTCTAAGAACCAACATCATACGAGAGAGCAGAATGTCGAAACGACAAGCGTCGAAGTATAAACTCGACCGCCGCATGGGCGAGAACATTTGGGGTCGCCCCAAAAGCCCGATCAACAAACGAGATTATGGCCCGGGTCAGCACGGCCAACGCCGCAAAGGCAAGATGTCCGACTTCGGGCTGCAGCTGCGCGCCAAGCAAAAGCTGAAAGGGTATTACGGCAATATCGGTGAGAAACAGTTTCGCCGAATCTTTCAGGAGGCGACCCGCCGCCGGGGCAACACGGCCGAAAATCTGATCGGCCTGTTGGAGCATCGCCTGGATGTTGTGGTCTACCGCGCGAAGTTTGTGCCGACCGTCTTCGCAGCCCGCCAATTTGTTGGCCACGGGCATGTGAAAGTGAACGGGCAGAAGGTGGACATTCCCTCCTATCGCGTACGCCTCGGCGATACGATCGAGATCGCTGACAAATCAAAGCAGATGGCTTTGGTGCTCGAGGCGATGGACAGCCCGGAACGGGATGTCCCGGATTATGTCGACGCTGACCACAACAAAGGTGTGGCGAAATTGATCCGCACACCGCTGTTGGCCGATGTCCCCTATCCGGTGATCATGGAGCCCAACCTCGTCATCGAATATTATTCAAGCTGACGCCTGAATTAAAAAGCCCCCGAACGGCGGGGGCTTTTTTGTGCGCATCGCGTCGCGGGAACGGGCGAAAATCTTGGCAGGCCCTAGGCGCCAATCTCGACGCCGTTTTCCGTGAAATAGTCGCGCAGCTCGCCGTTCTCGAACATTTCCCGCACGATATCCGCACCGCCCACGAACTCGCCCTTCACATAGAGTTGGGGAATGGTCGGCCAGTTGGAGTAGTCCTTTATGCCTTGGCGAAGCGCATCGTCTTCCAGCACGTTGACGCCCGCATAAGCCACGTTGAGGTAGTTGAGCATCTGGACGACCGTCCCGGAGAACCCGCATTGGGGGAAATTGGGGGTGCCCTTCATGAACAGCACCACGTCGTTCGCCTTAACCGTGTTGTCGATCAATTCGTGGGTCGTTGTCGTTTCAGTCATGCGTGCACTCCTTTTTGGTGCGTCGGCCCGGGGCTTTCGTGCGCCAGTCCGGTACGATCTTGCATCGGCCGGGCCCGTCGGGGGCCCAACTGGGCTCGAAGGTCTGCCAAATCAGCGCCTGCGCGTCTGGCGTCTCTCAGCTGACGTGAGCAAGGTGCCCCGACTGGGAGCCCATTGGCTTCCCGGCGACACCATGAAAACACGAGGCTTCCTAATCAAGTGTCCTTCGGCACAGCGGTCGTCAATGCTAGCGCATGAAGGATGCCGCCCATGCGCCCGCCAAGGGCATCGTACACCATTTGATGCTGCTGGACCCGGGTCTTGCCCTTGAAGGCCGGCGAAACAACGCGGGCGGCATAATGGTCCCCATCGCCGCGCAAGTCTTCGATGGTGACGTCCGCATCGGGCAGGCCCTCGCGAATAAGCCGCTCAATTTCGTCTGCGGTCATGGGCATCGGCCAAGTCCTTTCATCGCACGGCGCGCTCGCCGCGCCGGGGTCGCGGGCCCCGGAGTGGGCTAGAGGGCACCGGACATGAGTTTTGGCAACCAGTCTTCGTGGCTTGCCCGCAGCGCCTCAAGAGAGAGTGACGCGCACCCGGCTATATCAATAGAGTTTCGACCGGTTTTTCCAAGGCGTGTCACTGGAACAGCCTCGTCGGCCGCCTCAGCGAGAACCGTTTCGGTGAGCTGCGCAGGAACGGTCACGCAATAGCGGGCTTGGTCCTCGGCGAACAACAGCGCAGCGAGGGGCAAGTCCATCGTCTCAAGGTCAGGAGTGAGGCTGGCACCCACGGCGCCGGCAAGGGCCATTTCGCCGATCGCAACAGCCACACCGCCGTCCGACACATCATGCACCGCCGTCACGAGACGGTCGCGAATAAGACGGTGGACGAAATGACCGACCCGCGCCTCCTGCGCCAAGTCAACGGGCGGGGGAGCACCGTCCTCCCGCCCTGCGAGAAGAGCGAGATAAAGTGACTGGCCAAAGTGCCCGTCCGTCCGACCAAGGAGCAGGATGTCTTCGTCCTCGGCTTTAAAGGCGAGTGTCATCATGAGGTCGATGTCGTCGATCAGCCCAAGTCCCCCGATCGTCGGTGTGGGGAGGATCGATCGACCGTTGGTCTCGTTGTAAAGCGACACATTGCCGGACACGACCGGGAACCGCAGGGCATGGGCAGCCTCCGCCATCCCCTCAAGGCAATAGACAAACTGCCCCATCACGTCGGGCCGTTCCGGATTGCCAAAATTGAGGCAATTGGTGATTGCAAGGGGGGTGGCGCCGACGGCGATGAGATTGCGCCAGGCCTCGGCAACCGCCTGACGGCCCCCATCGAGGGGGCCAGCCGCGCAATAGCGGGGGGTGGAGTCTGAGGTGACCGCAAGGCCTTTACGGGTGCCGTGCACCCGCACGACGCCGGCATCACCGCCCGGGATCTGGAGCGTGTCACCCATGACCGTGTTGTCATATTGCTCCCAAACCCAGCGCCGGCTCGCAAGCGACGGCGAGGCCATCAATGTTCGCAACGCCTCGTCGGCGGGCATCGCCTCTGACACATCCCGGCCCATAATCGGGCTCAAGGCGGGCGGGGCCTCATAGGGTCGATCGTAGACCGGGGCAGCGTCGGCAAGTGCAGAAAGGGGAATGGCTCCGACACAGTCGTCTTCGTGGATGAGGACAAGGTGGTTCGTGTCCGTTGTCTCTCCGATCACGGCAAAATCAAGATCCCATTTGTCGAAGATCGCTTTGGCTTGCGCTTCCGAGCCCGGGCGCAGGATCATCAGCATGCGCTCTTGGCTTTCCGACAACATGAGCTCATAGGCGGTCATGCCGGTTTCCCGTTGGGGTACGCGATCGAGCACAAGTTCGATCCCGACGCCGCCCTTCGCTGCCATCTCCACCGACGAGGAGGTGAGACCTGCCGCGCCCATGTCCTGGATCGCGATGATGGCGTCCTCGTCCATCAATTCGAGGCACGCCTCGATTAAGAGTTTTTCTGTAAACGGATCGCCGACTTGGACTGTGGGGCGTTTCTCCTCGGTCGCATCGTCAAATTCGGCCGAGGCCATGCTGGCACCGTGAATGCCGTCCCGCCCCGTTTTACTGCCCACATAAACAACCGGATTGCCGATGCCATCGGCCGCGGAATAAAAAATCCGATCTGCCGGCGCAATCCCGACGGTCATCGCGTTGACGAGAATGTTGCCGTTATAGCGGGGATGGAACGTCACTTCGCCGGCAATCGTCGGCACACCGACACAGTTGCCATAGCCGCCAATGCCGGCAACGACACCCGACACAAGATGCTTGGTTTTTTCGTGGTCCGGCGCGCCGAACCGCAGCGCATTCACATTCGCCACCGGGCGCGCGCCCATGGTAAAGACATCGCGCAAACTGCCCCCGACGCCCGTTGCCGCGCCCTGATAGGGCTCGATATAGGACGGATGGTTGTGGCTCTCCATTTTAAAAACCGCGGCAAGCCCACCGCCGATGTCGACAACGCCGGCGTTCTCGCCCGGGCCGCAAATGACGTGGCGTCCGTCGCTGGGGAGTTTTCTAAGCCACAATTTTGAGGATTTATACGAGCAATGCTCGTTCCACATCGCAGAGAAGACGCCCAATTCCGTCAGGTTGGGCGCCCGGTTCATCAGCCTAAGGATCTCAGCGAATTCCTGGGCGCTGAGGCCGTGGTCGAGTGCCTGCTTTTCGGTTGAGGGGTCACCGACAATCGTCAGTTCCTCCTCCGGGTCCGCATCGACGCTCATTGCAATTCCTCAACAAGTCCCGCGAAAAGCCGCCAGCCATCGGTCGAGCCGAGGGCGGCATCGGCCGCGCGTTCCGGGTGGGGCATCATGCCGAGCACGTTGCGATCGGCCCCAAGGATGCCGGCAATGTCACGCGCCGATCCATTTGGGTTGTCCGTATACCGAAAGGCAATGCGGTCCTCCTCCTCAAGCCGGTCGAGTGTTTCTGAGTCTGCAAGATAATTGCCCTCGTGGTGAGCGATGGGGACGTGCAGGCGCTCACCGCGGGCATAGCGACGGGTGAAGGGCGAGCGCTCGGTGCCGACGGTAAGGCCAACGGTGCGCGAGACGAAGGTCAAGCCGGCATTGCGCATGAGGACGCCGGGCAAAAGCCCGATCTCGGTCAGGATCTGAAAACCATTGCAAATGCCGAGCACCCGCACACCCCGTTCGGCCGCCTCCACCACGGCGCGCATGATTGGCGAGCGCGCGGCCATGGCGCCGGGGCGCAGATAATCGCCGTAGGAAAAGCCGCCGGGGATCACCACAAGGTCAAGCTGCGGTAAGGCGGTTTCCTTATGCCAGACCATGGTCACGGACTGGCCTGTCACATGGGCGAGGGTGACCGCCGCGTCACGGTCGCAATTTGATGCCGGAAAGACGATGACGCCCGCTTTCACGCGTCGGCTCCTCTCGATGGGTCAACCTCGTTATGAGGTGAGGAGATCAATGCTGTAATTTTCAATGACGGTATTGGCGAGCAACGCCTCGCACATCTTAGCAAGTTGCGCGCGCGCCGCGGCTTCGTCCGTTTCAGCCAGGTCGAGATCGATGACCTTGCCTTGACGGACGTCCCCGATCCCGTCAAAGCCCAGCCCTTCGAGCGCTTGGCCGATCGCTTTGCCTTGGGGGTCCAAGACGCCTTGTTTTAAGGTGATGTGGATGCGCGCCTTCATTGGGGTGTGCTGCTCACAAGGACCGGGCCGGTATGGGCCGAGGTCGGAGCGTTTTCGGGCAAAATTCCGAGGCGCTTGGCCACCTCCTGATAGCCGGCAACGAGATCACCTAAATCGCGCCGAAACAGATCTTTGTCGAATTTATCGCCGGTCCGAAGATCCCAAAGCCGGCACGAGTCCGGACTGATCTCATCAGCAAGCAGAATTTTTACGTGGTCGGGTTCGTAAACGCGCCCAAACTCCAATTTGAAATCCACAAGGCGGATGCCGATGCCGGTAAACAGGCCCGACAGAAAATCGTTGACCCGCAGCGCGAGTGCCATCATGTCGTCGATCTCAGGCGGATTGGCCCAGCCAAGGGCCGTCACATGCTCCTCAGAGACCAGCGGGTCATCAAGCTCGTCGTTTTTGTAATAGAATTCGATAATCGAGCGGGGCAGTTCTTGGCCCTCTTTCAAGCCCAGGCGAGAGGCGAGCGAGCCGGCAACGACGTTGCGGACCACCAATTCAATCGGGATGATTTCAACCTCGCGCACCAATTGCTCGCGCATATTAAGCCGCCGGATGAAATGGGTTGGCACCCCAATCCGCCCCAGCTGCGAGAAAATGTGCTCCGAGATCCGGTTGTTGAGGACGCCTTTGCCCTCCAGCACCGCGTGCTTTTTGTTGTTAAAGGCGGTCGCATCGTCCTTGAAAAACTGCACCAATGTGCCTGGCTCCGGCCCCTCGTAGAGTATTTTGGCCTTCCCCTCATACACCAGACGGCGTTTGTTCATGGTCGAGAGTCTCCTGCGTGGCGGGCCGAGCACATGGATCTTAGCGTCCAGCCCGAGCGCTCAATGGCATTCAATGGGCGGCGCGCGAGCAAGGCCCAGCGGGCCGCTGTAAGGGCCCGAGCCTGAGTCGGAACGCTAGCATTCTGCCTTTCCCGCGACAACAAAGGCCGGCCCTTGTCACTGCGCCAGCGATATCGGCGTTGTTATGCGAATTGGCCTCTGTGTCCCGTTGAATTCTGCCCCGGCGCACCCTATTCGAAAGGGGAAGGCGCCGCAGGGGTGCCGCTGGCCAACACGGAGGCTGTAATGGGGTGGTTTGACAAGCGCAAAAAAGGCTTTGAGGAAAAGTTCGCCCACGATGCGGAACTCAAATTCAAGGCCGAGGCTCGGCGCAACAAGTTGCTTGGCCTTTGGGCTGCCGAACTCATGGGCAAGACCGGCGATGAGGCGGATGCCTACGCCCAGGAGGTGATCAAGGCCGACTTTGAAGAGCCGGGCGATGACGATGTGCTGCGCAAAGTGCATGGCGATCTCAAGGCCGCCGGCCTCGATATCTCGGAAAAAGACGTGCGTAAAAAGATGGATGAGCTGATGGAAGAGGCAATCCGTCAGATCGAAGAGGGCTGAACCCGCTGCGTCTCACCCCGCAGCCTCTGTCCCGGCAAAGACCCGGGTCATGATCAGGTCCACATGCTTTGTGTGGTAATCCAAATCGAACAGCGAGGCGAGCGCCTCGCCGCTGAGGTGGGCAGTCACGTCCGCGTCCGATTTCAGTTTTTCAAGGAACGAGCCACCCTCGCGCCAGACCGGCATGGCGTTGCGCTGAACAAGCGTATAGGCATCCTCTCGGCTCACGCCGGCTTGGGTAAGCGCAAGCAGCACCCGCTGGGAATGCACGAGGCCGCCAAGCTGGTCCAGGTTGGCGCGCATACGCTCCGGATACACCACAAGTTTTTCAACAACGCCGGCAAGGCGGTTGAGCGCAAAATCGAGATGCACGGTGGTGTCCGGGCCAATGCCCCGCTCGACGGATGAATGGGAGATATCCCGCTCGTGCCAAAGGGCCACATTTTCCATGGCCGGGATCACCGCCATACGCACCAGGCGCGCAAGGCCCGTTAGGTTTTCTGTGAGCACAGGATTGCGCTTGTGGGGCATGGCCGATGAGCCCTTTTGCCCCTCTGAGAAGTATTCTTCAGCCTCCAGAACTTCCGTTCGCTGGAGATGGCGTATCTCGGTCGCAACCCGCTCGATCGAACTTGCAATGACGCCAAGCGCGGCAAAATAGGCGGCGTGGCGGTCGCGGGGGATCACTTGGGTCGAGATCGGCTCCGGTTTGAGGCCAAGGGCCTCGGCCACATGGGCCTCGACCCGTGGATCGATATTGGCGAATGTCCCGACGGCGCCGGACAGCGCGCAGCTTGCTACCTCTTCGCGCGCAGCGACAAGGCGTGTGCGCCCACGGTCAAATTCTGCATAGGCTTGGGCGAGCTTAAGGCCAAAGGTGGTCGGCTCTGCATGAATGCCGTGGCTCCGCCCGATGCAGACCGTGTCTTTGTGCTCGAGGGCGCGGGTTTTTAGCGCGCTCAGGACCCGGTCCATTCCGGCGAGCAGCAGGTCCGCGGCGCGTACAAGCTGGACGTTGAAACAGGTGTCGAGAACGTCAGAGGACGTCATGCCCTGGTGTACAAAGCGTGCCTCAGGGCCGATATGCTCTGCAAGATTTGTGAGGAAGGCGATAACATCGTGCTTGACCTCCCGCTCGATGGCGTCAATCCGCTCGACGTCAAATCGGCCCCGCTCCCAAATCGCGGCCGCCGCCTCTTTTGGGATCACGCCCAGCTTGGCTTGCGCATCGCAGGCATGGGCCTCGATTTCAAACCAGATCTGGAACTTCGTTTCAGGCGCCCAGAGGGCGGCCATATCGGGGCGGGTATAACGGGGGATCATGGCGGTCACGCTCAATTGAACACAGGCGCGAGACCTAACGCGAGCGGCGGCTGAAGGGAAGGGCCCCGACCGCGCGAGAGGCCCAGGCTGTGCCGAATGCTCAAAAGGCCGATCAAAAAATAGGGATCACCGAGGGCGCGGGGTGGGCGCGCGCAGCCCCTTACCGCGCCAAGCGGAGCGGTGAAATTTTGGCGGCGATTTCGTTGAAGGCCTCGGAAATGTCGAGGTCCTGAATGTCATAGAAATAATCATCGCCAGAGGCGCAGTTTTTCATGTCTTCCAGGTTTTTTGTGCCCTTCACCTGAAACGCGATGGTGAAGAGCGACACACCGTTGTCCTTTGCATAGCTGCAAAGATCGGAGAAGTTTTCGCGCGCTTCCCATCCCGCGGTCAGTCGCTCGCCTTCGCTTGTCGGGACCCGGGGATTGCTGACCCCCTCTTCCCAATCGTCATAAGGGCGCCATTGCGCCGTAATGCCCCCATCGGTCATGACAATCATAATCTTGACCGTCCGGGGATCGTGATAATTTGCAGGACGCTGATGATCGCCTGACGCATTGTCAAGCCGTCCGCGCCATACCGGATCGAGAGACCGCACGCCCCAGCCAGTGCCGATATCGGTGCCGGTCCCGTCTGACAGGCTCTGATTATCGATTTTTTCGAGCATTTCCCGAAGTTCGGCCGGGTCCGAGGAATGGAAAATCGCCTCCGCCTCATCATCGGGCGGGCACCAGAGATTATTTGCCGTGTACACTGTAAAGTCAGGCAGCACGCCAAAGCTGCTCGCCGGCAGATTGATCTGCGTGATCTCGTGGGCATGCATTTCAAGACAGCCGTTCCAGTTTTCCGGCGCGTCGGGAACCGCGACGGTGTAGTCGATCGTGGCCGGTGAGAAGGTGGGGGCCGCCGTGACAAGCGAATAGAACGAACTTGGCAGCCGAACTGTCCCGCCATAGGGAATGACGGAGATCGTCACGGCACGGCGTTG
>JBCDJA010000060.1:0-9553 GCA_038748465.1 Pseudomonadota bacterium | reverse complement strand
GCAAGGTGGTGTCGAAAAGATGCACCCGTTCCATGGTCATGACGCAATACTCCAGGTCGTCCCATCCGGACCGTCTTTGATGGTCACGCCCATATCCGCGAGCGTGTCGCGCAGACGATCGGCCTCGGCAAAGTCCTTGGCCTTTCGCGCCTCGGCGCGCTGGGCGATGAGGTGCTCGACCGCCCCCTCGTCGATGTCGGTGCCCGCAGGCCGCCAGGCGGCCCAATTCTCGGTGGTCTGATCGAGGACACCCAAAAGCTGAGCTGCGGCAACGAGCCGGCCGCGCACCTCGTCCGAGGCCCCTGCCTCCCTGGCCTCAGCCCCCAAGCGATGCAAAACGGCAAGCGCCGCCGGGCTATTCAGATCATCGGACAGCGCCTCTACAAAGGGCGCCGGTGCGGGCATGTCGGCGTATCCAGCGCCCGCCGCCTCATACCACCGGTCGAGCATCCCCTTCGCCTCGCCGGCGCCGGCGCGGGTCCAATTCAGGGGTTGGCGATATTGGGTCATGAGCAATTGGAGGCGCAGCGCCTCGCCTGGATAATCGGCCAAAAGATCGTGCACGGTATGAAAATTGCCGAGCGATTTCGACATCTTCTCCCCATCCACCTTAAGAAACCCTGCATGCATCCAAAGGCGCGCCATGGGTGCGCCCCCATGGGCGCAGGTGCTTTGGGCGATCTCATTTTCGTGGTGGGGGAACACAAGATCGATCCCGCCGCCATGGATGTCGAAGGTCTCGCCCAGATGGGTCGCCGCCATGGCCGAGCACTCGATGTGCCAGCCCGGGCGCCCCCGGCCCCATGGGCTGTCCCAGCCGGGCTCATCGGCCGTCGACGGCTTCCACAGCACAAAGTCCATCGGGTCTTTTTTGTAAGGTGCAACCTCGATCCGCGCGCCGGCGATCATGTCGTCTACGGACCGTCCGGACAGAGCGCCATAGGCCGCAAGGCTTGGCACATGGAAGAGCGCATGGCCTTGCGCCGCATAAGCGTAGCCTTTGTCGATGAGCGCTTCAATCAAGGCGATCATCTGCCCGATATGCTGGGTCGCCCGCGGCTCCACGGTTGGCGGCAACACATTGAGCGCGCCCATATCGCTATGGAACGCGGCGGTGGTCTCAGCCGTGATCGTCTCAATCGGCACACCGCGCTCGGCCGCCCGGGCATTGATCTTGTCATCCACGTCGGTGATGTTGCGGGCGTAGGTCACGTGGTCGGCGCCAAAGCGATGGCGCAGCACCCGGAACAAAAGATCGAACGCGACGATGGTGCGCGCATTACCGATATGGGCAAAGTCATAGACCGTTGGACCGCACACATAGAGGCGCACCCGGGTCTCATCGAGCGGGATGAAGACCTGCTTGTCGCGGGTCGCGGTGTTGTACAGCACAAGGTCGGTCATCGTGTCGGTCATTGGCTCGGCGAGGGGCCGGTCAATCGATCAGCTTTCCGGTGTCCAGGGTCGCGGTAACCGTTTGATCTAGCAGTATTGCAAGCGCCGATAAAGCAGACCGCCCAGCAACGCGTATTAATCGCCAGCAGCACTCGCAAGACGGGTAAGGATCGCCTCGCGACCGATCAATGGCAGCAATTTGCCCATTTCAGGCCCGTGCGCGCGCCCCGTCAGCGCTAACCGCAGGGGCATGAAGAGCGCCTTGCCCTTGCGGCCCGTCGCGGCCTTGAGCGCGCCCGTCCACGCCCCCCAGGTTTCTTCCGTCATCTCGCCCTCAGGCAGGCTCGTGCGCGCCTCAGCCAAATAGTCGGCATCCTCTGCCGCTGCTGCGGGCTCAATGGGCCCGTCGATCAGGGCTCTGAACGCCGCGACGTCTTCTAGGACAGAGAGGTTTTCATGGACCGCGTCCCACAAGGCTTGGCTGGCCTCAATGCCCTTGGCCGCCAGCCGAGGCTCGGCCTCAGCATAGGTCATGGTGTGCAAGATCTTGCCATTGAGCGCCGTCAGCTCAGCCGGGTCGAACCGGGCGGGCGCCCGCGAGAGGCGCGATAGGTCAAACCCCTCGATGATCGCCTCGAGGCTTGTGCGCGGTTCCACCGGATCGGAGGTGCCAAGGCGCGCAAGCAAGCTGAGGATGGACAGCGGCTCGAGGCCCTCCTCGCGCAGGGCCGCAACGGAGAGCGAGCCAAGCCGCTTGGACAATCCCTCGCCACTCGCATCGGTCATCAGCGAATGATGACCGAACGCCGGTTCCGTTGCCCCGAGCGCGCGGAACACAAGGATTTGCGCTCCGGAATTGGTGACATGATCCTCGCCGCGAATGATGTGGGTGATGGCGAAATCCACATCGTCGATCACACTCGGCAGCGTGTAGAGATAGGTGCCATCGGCGCGGATGAGCACCGGATCGGAGATGCTGGCCGTGTCGATCGACACCTCACCGCGCACCAAATCCGTCCACGTCACGGTCGAGCCATCGAGCTTGAAGCGCCAATGGGGCTTGCGCCCCTCGCCCTCCAGCTTAGCCCGGTCCGCATCGGTGAGGTCTAAGGCCGACCGGTCATAGACCGGCGGCAGCCCGCGCAGCCGCTGGCGCTTGCGCTTGGCGTCAAGCTCTTCCGGGGTTTCGTAACAGGCATAAAGGAGGCCACGCGCCTTTAGGTCTTGGGCCACGGCGTCATAGCGCTCAAACCGGTCTGACTGTTTTGCCGTGCGCTCCCAGGTGAGGCCGAGCCAGGTCAGGTCCTCGCGGATCCCGTCTGCGAACGCCTCGGTCGAGCGCTCGACATCCGTATCGTCAAGCCGCAGCATGAAGGTGCCGCTCGCCTTTTTGGCATAAAGGGCATTGAGCAACGCGGAGCGAATATTGCCGATGTGCAACCGCCCGGTGGGACTGGGGGCAAAGCGGACGGCGACCGCTGGATCAGCCATTTCGGACATGGCGGGCTCCCTAACGCTTCGGAGAAACGGAAAAAATCAAGGCCGCCCACAAACCACACCGCGTCGGCGGGTTCAATTGGGGGCGATAGAACTCAATCGGCCATTAAAGGGCCTGGCGAAACCGGTTCGACCGCGGGAAGCCTTTGGGCGCCAATTTGCCCCGACCGCCGCGCCCGGCGACATAGGATTTCATGTCCGCGAAGGTGCGCACCTTGCCGGCGCCGATGTCCACCGATAGGCCGTCTTTCAACGTGAAGGGCGCGGCATCGATAAGGCCGCCATCGGCGTATTTCTGCAAGGTAACGCCCCGGCCCCGCGCCATCACCGGCAAATCCTCGAGCGGGAACGCCAACAGCTTCCGCGTATCGCCGATCACGGCCAAGGTGTCGCCCACCACGGGCACGCACACCCGCGCTTCGGCCCCCTCAATGAGGTTCAGCACCTGTTTGCCGCCCCGTTTGGAGGCCACGACCTCAGCCTCCGGCACCCGAAATCCGTGCCCCGATGAACTGGCAACCAACAGCTCGCGCGCCGGATCGTGCACCATCATGGCGATGATCTCGTCCTCATTAGCAAGATCGATCATCAGACGAATGGGCTCTCCCATGCCCCGCCCGCCCGGCAAACGATCGCACGCCAACGTGTAAAACCGGCCATTGCTGGCGAACAAGATAAGCTTATCTGTGGTCTCCGCCGGCAGCCAGACGCGGCCCGCATCCCCCTCTTTGTACTTCGTATCGGGTTGAAACTCCTGATGGCCTTTGAGACTGCGGATCCAGCCCTTTTCGCTGCACACGACCGTAATCGGCTCGCGCTCCACAAGCACCTCGAACGGATCGACATCGAATTCGGGCGGCGAGGCAAAGGCCGTGCGCCGCGCCCCGCCCGGCGCCTTGGCGCCAAACCTGTCGCGAATGTCCCGAAGTTCGCCGGCGATCTTTTTGTCTTGAAGGTCGGCCGAGCCGATCAGCTCTTTCAGGTCTTTGCGCTCTTGCTTGAGGGCCTTGTTCTCCCTCTTGATTTCCAGTTCCTCGAGCTTGCGCAAGGACCGCAGCCGCATATTGAGGATCGCTTCGGCCTGAACATCCGAGAGCTCGAAGGTGGCCATCAATTCCTGCTTGGGCTCATCTTCTTCGCGGATGATGCGGATCACCTCATCGAGGTTCAGATAGGCGATGAGGTAGCCGGCCAGGATCTCTAACCGGTGCTCGATCTTACCAAGCCGAAAGCGCGAGCGGCGCAGCAACACCTCCCGGCGATGATCGAGGAAGGCAAGCAGCACCGCCTTCAGGTCCATAACCCCCGGCACTTGGTTTGGCCCCAGAACATTCATGTTGAGGGAAAACCGGCTCTCAAGGTCACACGCTTTGAAGAGGGATTCCATCAGCAGGGCCGCATCCACCGTCCGGCTTTTCGGCTCCAGCACCAGGCGGATGTCCTCGGCGCTTTCATCGCGCACATCCCCCAAAAGTGGGAGTTTGCGCGCGCTCATCAGGTCTGCGATCTTCTCGATCAGCTTGGATTTTTGCACCTGATACGGAATTTCCGTGACAACAATGATGTATCCGCCGCGGGGGCGCTCCTCCACCGCCCATTTGGCCCGCACCCGAAAGCCGCCCCGGCCCGTTTGATAGGCCTCGAGGATCGTCGCGGCCTCGTCGATGATGATCCCGCCGGTGGGGAAATCTGGACCCGGCATAAAGGTGAGGAGCTTTTCAAGGCCGGCACCCGGCGTCTTGATCAGATAGAGCAACGCATCGCAGATCTCGTGCACATTATGGGGGGGAATGCTTGTCGCCATCCCGACAGCAATGCCGGCCGCCCCATTGGCCAAGAGATTGGGAAAGCCCGCGGGGAGCACAACGGGCTCTGTGTCCTCCCCGTCATAGGTGTCCCGGAAATCGACCGTTTCCTCGTCGATCCCATCGAGCAAAACCTCAGTAATCTCTGTTAACCGACTTTCCGTGTACCGCATGGCAGCGGGATTATCGCCGTCGATATTGCCGAAATTGCCCTGCCCGTCGATCAACGGATAGCGCTGGGCGAAGTCTTGCACCAGCCGCACCAGCGCGTCGTAGATCGCTTGGTCGCCATGGGGGTGATAATTGCCCATCACCTCGCCGACAATCTTGGCGCTTTTTTTATAGGACCCCTTGGGATCGAGCCGCATTTGACGCATCGCATAGAGGAGCCGGCGGTGCACCGGCTTTAGCCCGTCGCGCACATCCGGCAGCGCCCGATGCATAATAGTCGATAGCGCGTAAGCCAGATAACGCTGGCCAAGGGCTTCGGTGAGCGGGGTGTCTTCAATAAGGTCGACTGGTTCGTCCGTCATTGTCTTATCGCTTAATCTGTGTCGGTCACATCGTCCCGATTGGGTCCGTCGGTCGTAGGGGAGTTCGGCCCGCCGCGACGTGCCAAGAGGGTGACAAGCCGGTCTCGGCTGCTCGGCAGGGGGCGGCCCGCCTCGGCAA
Organism: Pseudomonadota bacterium; assembly: GCA_038748465.1. Taxonomy (GTDB): domain Bacteria; phylum Pseudomonadota; class Alphaproteobacteria; order M2410; family M2410; genus JBCDJA01. The sequence continues at coordinate 4,184 of JBCDJA010000060.1, read as the reverse complement.
AAAGCCGGTCGCGCAGGAAAGTACCTGTCAGGGTCAGGCTGTTTAAAACATCGCCCGGCGTTGGCAAGCCGGCTTGGCTGGCCAACAGAAAGGCGGGCAGCGGCAGCAGTTTGTCAAGATAAGGCTCTGCCACAGCGCGGCAGACCGCCCGCCCCGTGCGAGGGCTGACATGGGTCAGATCGTCGGTCGCCCCGGTTTGCGCGCATTTGGTGAGGTCGAGCCCATAGCCGGTCGCCTCGAGAAGGCCAAGCTCCCACCGGCAATAGAGTGCCGGCCAAAGGCCATCCTGCCCAAGCGAATCAAGCAGCACCTCAAGCCCACGAAACACCCCCTCATGGGGCTCGCGTTCCGGCAGGGCCTCGCGCGCCAGATCGCAAGCGGCGGTCAAGGCCGCCAAAATGTCGGGCCGGTGCATCACTTTGGCGGCCCGATAGGCCTCCGCCTCTAGGGTAAAGGTGCCGAGTTGATCGGCCAATCGCGCCCGCCATTGCGCCAGCACGCTCGTGCCGGGCTCCAAAAGGCCCTCTCGCCGAAGCCGGGTGTGCCCGCGCGCCAACCCCCGCCAAATCCCCTGCTGGGCCGCAAACACCGTCACCACCATGCCGGTATCGCTGAACCGTTTGGCGCCGAGAACGATCCCCTGATCTTGCCATTGCATCGCCCGCCCCGCTTAAGAGGCCGGCTTCGGAAAATCGAGCCCGATGGCCCGGTAGCGGGCCGGATCGTCTTGCCATTTGTCCCGGGTTTTGACCCGAATGAACAAATGGGCCCGGCCGCCGAGCGCCTCCTCCAGGATGGTGCGCGCCGCCTGGCCAATCTGTTTGAGCCGCGCGCCGCCCTTGCCCACCACAATCGCTTTTTGGCTGTCCCGCGCCACATAGACCGTTTGCTCAATCCGCACACTGCCGTCTTTAAGCTCCTTCCAAAGGTCGGTTTCCACCGTACTCTGATAGGGCAGCTCATCGTGCAAAGAGAGCATCATCTGCTCGCGGGTCACCTCTGCTGCCAAAAGCCGCAGCGGGATATCGGCCGCCTGGTCCGGCGGATAGAGCCAAGGCCCCGCGGGCACGTGGGTTGCGATCCAGTCTAGAAAGGCTTTGGTGCCATCCCCAGTCAGCGCGGATACCATGAATGTCGAGCGAAAGTCCGCGAGGGCGTTGAAGGCCTCCGCCAGCGCCAGAAGCCGGTCCCGGCGAACAAGATCGATCTTATTCAGCACCAGGACAGCGGGCCGACCGGTGGCGGCAACCCGCTCGATCAGGTCTTTGGCATCCCCATAGCGCGGGTGCTCCACAAGCCGTTCCCCCGCCTCGGCAAACGGCGCCACATCGATCAGGACCGCAACGATATCCGCATCGCTCGCGCCCTCCCAGGCGGCTTGCACCATCGCCTCTTCAAGCCGGCGCTTGGGCGCGAAAATGCCTGGCGTGTCCACAAAAACGAGCTGGGCCGGGCCGGCCATGGCGATCCCGCGCAACCGAAATCGCGTGGTCTGAACCTTGTGCGTAACGATGGAGACCTTTTCGCCCACAAGTGCATTGAGGAGGGTGGATTTGCCGGCATTTGGGGCCCCAACGAGGGCCACAAAGCCGCATCGGGTCTCCCCGCTGTCTGGCTGCTGATCGTCTGTCCCGCTCACGGCGCGTCCCGGAGCGCCAGCAAGAGCGCCTTCGCCGCGGCTTTTTCGGCGATCCGTTTCGAGGCGCCTTTGCCGACGGCGCGTTCGCCCGACGGGATCGACACCTCGACCTCAAATTCGGGTTTGTGGTCGGGGCCGGACCGACCGATGGACGCGTAGACGGGTGTCGTCGTCCACCGTTCCTGGGTCCATTCCTGCAGCTCGGTTTTCGGATCGCGCTCGAGGGTTGCAATGGCGTCAAAGGCGCCCGCCCATTGGGTCTCGATGAAGGTGCGCGCAGCCTCAAGCCCGCCGTCGATGTAAATCGCGGCGATCACCGCCTCGCAGGCATCGGCCAAAAGGCCGGCTTTCTTGCGCCCGCCGGTCCGCGCCTCAGACCCATCCATGCGCAAGGCCGCTCCTAAATCGAGGGCCTGAGCAATCTCGGCGCACGCCTCCTTGCGCACGAGGGCGTTGAAGCGCACCGCCAGCTCGCCCTCGGTGTCATCTGGATACTGACGGAATAAGCGTTCGGAACAAACAAGGCCCAGCACGCGGTCCCCCAGAAACTCAAGCCGTTCGTTGGCGGCGGTTCTGGCCCCGGCAGCACTTGAATGGGTCAGCGCCTCTTGCAACCAGGCCACATCGGCAAAGCGATAGCCGAGGCGGTCTTGCAAAGCCTCTATGCCGTCATGGCGCCCGGATTGTGAGCTCGTCTTTGCTGTCACGTGCGTTGCAAGTGTGCCTATGCGGGCCGACAAACCGTCCTGCGCCCTGCTAGCGGATCAGGTTGAAGATCCGGCCAAAGCGGATGCCGAACTTCTCGCTGTTGATCGAGAAGAACAAGATTTCGGCTTTGCCGACCATGTTTTCAAAGGGCACCTGACCCACAAAGGGGGCCCGGCTGTCTTGGGAGCAATCCCGATTGTCGCCCATCATGAAGTAATGCCCTTCCTTGACGGTCACCTTCGGCGTGTTGTCGAGGGGAAGCCGCTGAAAGGCATCGAGGGTGCGATAGGTATGGCCGTTCGGCAGGGTTTCCTCGTAAATCGGCACCCGCGGCAAGACCGTGCCGTCGCAGCGCCAATTTTTGAACTCCCCCACGAGGCGCCGCTGCACGGGCTCGTCATTGATGTGCAACACGCCGCGGATCATCTGCACGTCATCCCCCGGCATGCCGACGATCCGCTTGATGTAATCGGTTTTGTTGTCCCGAGGATATTTGAACACGGCAACATCGCCTTGGCTCGGCTCGCTGGCCAGCACGCGTCCGTTAAAGGGTGGGAACCCAAAATAGAATGAATGGCGGCTGTAGCCGTAAGAAAACTTCGATACGAAGAGATAATCGCCCACCAGAAGCGTCGGCCGCATGGAACCCGAGGGGATATTGAAGGGCTGAAAAAAGAATGCCCGGACCGTCAGGGCAAGGAGGAGTGCAAAAACGATTAGCTTGGTATTTTCAACCCACGGATTTTCTTCTGTCTCGACCTTCGCCCCTTTGGGGGCGGCGCGATGGACCGAGGCCCCCCCGGGGGCCGCTAGGCGCGCCTTAAGGAAATGCGCATGATCGCCGAACTGAGAGGCGGCCTCGCCGGCACGGTCCCTTGCCCGCTCAAGGACCGGGCCAATCGCTTCCCGCGACAACCCTGCATCGCCGTCAAGACCGGCATCGGGCAGGGCCAGCCCGTCGACCGAAATGCCGAGGGAGGCCGCGCGGACCGAGCGCGTCCCGCTGGGCCTCGAGGCATCGGCCAAATCCATCGGGTCTCGGCTGCCTACCAGCCAGGCCTTCACACCGGAGGGTGCCTCCTCGATTGTTTTGCCGATATCCTCGCGCAGGGCTTTCAGGTCAGACCCGTCAAAGCCCGTCGCCCCATTGATCTGAGCAAGGGCCGTTTCGAGCCGTGCCACGATGGCACTCGCCACCCCCTCGGCGGCCCGCATGTCACTTAAAAGAGCTTGAACCTGCTCGCGTCCCAAGGCCGCGCCAAGCGGTGTCCCCCGGCCGAAACGTCGTTTCAGGGATGCCCCCGCGGTGCCGACCCGCTCTAACAGCTCACGCATGCTCTTCCCAACGCCTCGCTTGTTGGTGCTGCCCGTCCCCAATGAGGGGCCCTCCCCGGCGCAGAGCCGGCAGACTAGAGCAACATTCTTTCGAAGGAAATCGATGAATTCGGCCCGGTGCAAAGGCGATTGGGCGCTTTCGGCCGCACGCCGCTCTGCCTGCCATGCCTTCCGACTTACCTGGTCAGGGGCCTCCTCGCTGGGGGTCCATGTCCACTGGCTCCACAGCGGTGATGATGACAATCGCCTGGGCCCAGGGAAAATCGTCGGTGATCGTAAGATCGATCTGGGCCGTTTTGCGGTCCGGCGTGAGGCGCTGCAAATGGGCCAAGGCACCGCCTGTCAGAGCAAGGGTCGGTTGCCCGCTTGGACGGTTCACAACCCCGATGTCGCGCCAATAGACCCCCTGCCGGAGGCCTGTCCCCAGGGCTTTCGTGCACGCCTCTTTTGCTGCAAAGCGCTTGGCATAGCTCGCCGCCCGGTTGCGTCGCCGATCGGACTT
>JBCDJA010000059.1:0-9666 GCA_038748465.1 Pseudomonadota bacterium | reverse complement strand
CCGCCGTGTGCACCCGCCGCTCGACACCGATTTTCTCAATGAGGCCTTTAAACCCGAAGCCCGCTGAAATCACCCCGATAGAACCCAGCACCGAGCTTTGATCGCAAAAAATCTCATCGCCGGCGCAGGCCAGCATATACCCGCCGGAGGCCGCCACGTCTTCGGCGAAGACCACAACCGGGATGTTCTTCTCATCGGCCAACTGGCGCACGCGCTGGGTGATGAGGTGGGATTGCACCGGCGATCCCCCGGGCGAATTGACGATCAGAGCGACCGCCTTTTGGTCCTTGGGCGCAAAGGCGCGCTCGAGGAGGGGAGCCACCGAAGTGAGATTAAGCCCGGCCCGCATGCGCGAGGAGGCAGCGATGACGCCGTTAAGGCGCACGACGCTCACCAAGGGCTTGGTTTTGCGGAACGGAATTGCAGAAGACAGTCGAAAAGCCATGCCGGGTAGATAGGGCGGCTGGGGCCAAATGAGAAGTGATGGGGGCACAATGGAGGCATAGGAAGACGCCAAGCTGCGTCCCATTCGGCCTTAGGGCGCCTGGGTGGTGGGTGGCTTTGGGCGCGCGCTGGGGGATCAGTCCGGCCAGCCCGGCAGCGGCGCACCGTCGCGGAGGACGGCCTCCGCCGCCTCGGCATAGCGGCGCGGGGGATCGTGCAACAGGAGACCCGGAGCGATGTGCGCCGGCCCTCGCGCGGCTTTTACGGCGCCAAGGATGACCCGCTTTGCTGCCCGGCCAGGACCAGGCCAGAGCGGATAGATCGTGAGTGCGCCCGCGTGGGGCTCAAGGGCTGCAAGGACCTCAGGCACTTTCCCCGCCGGCAGCACAAACACCCCAAGCCCCCTCGCCCGCAGATAAGACAGCGTCTTGACGCACCAGTCCCCAAGGCTGCCGCCCTGCAGGACAAAGGCCTGCGCCTTCGCCTGATCAGGTGGATGGGTCACACTCGAGGCATCGTAAAATGGCGGGTTCGAAAGGGCCGCATCGAAGTGACCAGAGGCCTCGAACTGCCAATGATCGCCTGTCACGGCCTCGAACCGCTCTGTCAGGCTATTGGCTGCCGCATTGCTGCGGGCAAGCGCTGCCAGATCGGGCACCATCTCAAGCGCTGTGAGCGTTATACCGGGCACCTGACGGACCGCACACAAACCGGCAACGCCCACGCCCGCACCCACATCGATCACCTTGCCCGTGAGCGCCCGCGGCACCGCCGCGGCCAGGCAAACCGCGTCGAGGGCCGCCCGATAGCCCTGCCGCGGCTGGGTGATCATGAGCCGACCGCCCAGAAACGCGTCCTCGGTCACGTCCGGCGCACTTGCGGCCAGGGTTTCTGCCGTGGCGGGATCAGTCGTCACGGAAGGCGGCCTCGGGCAGCACGCCCACATCGCGCAGCACGGCTTGGGCCCGGCCCAAATCCTCCTTCCGCACCATGATGCGCCGCGGCAGCGCACCGATGCTCCCCTCAACCATGCTCGTATGCAGGTCCAACTGGTGGAAAGCGATGCCCTCGCCGGCCATCAGACTTTCAACAAACGACAAAAGGACAGGGTCATTCGACCGTAATAATTCTTTCATGGGCGCGACGCCTCGCCTCGATTGACCCGCTTGAATTGCACCAACGGCTGCAGTTTTTGTAGTAATATTAGGGACTTAGTTAACCAGCGAGCGGTGTTTTGCCGCGTTAAGCCGGCTTGACCGTTTTTGCCCGGCATTCATATCTTGTGGGCGTCACTACTCGAAGGAAACCCCGCGTGTCCATCGCAACCCCAACCGCAGGTCTGGGCGACGGTAAGCCGTCGACCGATGCCATTGGCATGCTGAAGGACTTGGTCGGGGACGATCTCCATCAGGTCAATCACCTGATCCTCGATCGGATGCGCAGTCCCGTCGCGCTGATCCCGACCCTCGCCGGCCATCTCATTAATTCCGGCGGCAAGCGCATCCGCCCGCTCCTCACCCTCGCCTCTGCCCGGCTGTGCGGGTATGACGGCACGTTGCACCACAACCTGGCCGCCGCGGTTGAGTTTATCCACACTGCCACCCTGCTACACGACGATGTGGTTGATGAGAGCGATAATCGGCGCGGGCAGATGACGGCCAATGTGCTGTGGGGCAACCAAGCAAGCGTCCTCGTCGGTGATTTTCTGTTCAGCCGCGCCTTCCAGCTTATGGTCGAGTGCGGGGATTTGCGCGTGCTCGATATTTTGTCGCGCGCGTCAGCCATCATCGCCGAAGGCGAAGTGCTGCAGCTGTCGATCCTCAACGATCTGAGCACACCGGAACAAACCTATTACGACATGATCTCCGCAAAGACCGCCGCCCTCTTTGAAGCGGCGACGCGGGTGGGCGCCGTGGTGAGCGCCAGCACGGATGCGCGCGAGCAGGCCTTGCTTGCCTATGGCCAAAATCTCGGTATCGCGTTTCAACTTGTCGACGATGCCCTCGACTATTCGGGTCTTGCCGCCGACCTTGGCAAAAGTGTGGGGGATGATTTTAAAGAAGGCAAAATCACCCTGCCTGTCTTGTTGGCCTATGAGCGGTCAACAAGCGACGAGCGCACGTTCTGGGTGCGGACGGTTGAACAACTCGACCAGACCGAGGAAGACTTGCACCATGCGGTAGGCCGCATCGCCGCAACAGGCGCACTCGAGGCAACGATGGCCAAGGCCCGCAGCTATGCGGCGCAATCGCTTGAGGCGCTTTCGATTTTTCCCCCGTCGCGGTACCGTCAGGCGCTTGAAGACGTGGTGGAATTTGCCGTCAGCCGGCGCTACTAACGCGCCCCTTTTCCTGCGCTTTGCCATAAAGCGTGATGGGCTTGACCCACCAATCTGGGTGGGCGCTTGTAAGCGCCTGGGATGCGCGGGACGCTTCCTCAGCCGTCGGAAAAACCCCAAAGCACGTTGCTCCGCTGCCTGACATCCGAGCAAGCACGCAGCCGGTTGTCGCGCGAAGGGCATCGAGCACGTCTGCGATAACGGGCTGCAGGTCGATGGCCGGCGCCTCTAAATCGTTCCGCTCCCTCCCCACCGCGTCGATCAAGCCGCCAAAAGACAGCCCAGCCTTCACTCCGTCCGCCAATGCCGTGTCGTCCCTAAGCGGCGAGCCGGCGGCCTTTAGGCGTGCAAAGACGGGTCCGGTGGGAACCGGGACCTGAGGATTGACGAGCACCGCCGGCAGGTCCGGCAGGGCCGGGAGCGGTGTGAGCACCTCGCCGATCCCCTCAGCCATGGCCGGGGCGTTAAAGGCGCAAACCGGAACGTCCGCCCCGAGACCAAGCGCGATCGGGTGGAGAATGGCCGGCTCAACATCGCCCCAGGCTTTGGCAAGCAACCGTAAGACCGCCGCGGCATCGGCCGAGCCCCCACCCAACCCCGCGGCCATGGGAATGTGTTTCTCAAGGCGAATATGCACCGCCTCGCCGGAGGGCCGCCCAAGCGCTGCGGCAAGGGCCTTTGCGGCCCGCACGGCAAGATTGGCTTCCGGTGGCTCGGACTTGAGCGGGCCGGCAAGCGGGCCGGTGAGCGACACGCCCCATTCCGCTGCCTGATCAACCGCAACACGGTCGCCAAGGCTTGCAAAAACAATAAGGCTCGACAGCTTATGATAGCCATCGGCGCGCCGACCGGTGATGCGAAGCGTCAGATTGACCTTCGCTGGCGCGTCTTCAACCTGCCCCCAAGGTGCCATCGATTTCAGCGCTTGGGTTGGTTTCCGTCTCAAGCCCCTGGTCAAGTTTGCGCTGGATCAGCTCAATTTGGTCGTCCTCTGGCCCATAATCGAGCGCATGGCGCCATTGGAAACGCGCCTCGATCCGCCGCCCGACCTTCCAATAGGCATCACCCAGATGATCGTGGATGATGCTCTCGGACGGCGCGAGCAAAATGGCCTGCTCGAGATACGTGACCGCCTCCTCATACCGGCCCAGGCGGTAATAGGCCCACCCCAAACTGTCGATGATGTAGCCATCATTGGGGCGTTGTTCCGCAGCCAGATGCAAAAGCTCCAGCGCCTTGGTGTAATTCATCCCCTGCTCAATCCAGCTATAGGCCAGGTAATTAAGAACCAAGGGTTGGTCCGGAGACAGCTCCAGCGCCTTCATGAAGTCGTCTTCGGCGCTCTCCCATTGCTTTGCCCGCTCATAGGAAATGCCCCGGGCGTAGTAGAGGAACCATTGCTGATTGTTACCGCGCGACAGCGCATCGATGGCAATGGTGTAGGCGTCAATGGCCTTCTCAAAGGCGTCTTCCCGCCGGTAGAGGTCACCGAGCGCAACGGCGGCGTCGTAATCGGAAGCATCGTCCCGGAGTAATCGATTGAGGATATCGATGGCATTGTCGCTGCGCTCCAATTGCTCGAGGCTCGCAGCAAGCCCGATTTGTGCCCCGCGCCAATAGGCACTGTCCCGCGGCACATCGTTGTAGATTTCAGCGGCCGTTTCAAACCGATCGATGCGGTACTGAAGTTCCGCAAGGATCATTTTAGCGGGATCGAAGTCAGGCTGCATATAGAGCGCAAGCTGAAGATAAAGCGTCGGTAAATCGACGGTGCGCTCCTGGGCCAAGAGCCGTGCGATAGAAAATATCGCTTCGGCTGCGCCGTCTTCGATGCTCGCAATTGGGGCCGGCATCGCCGAGCCTGCGGTAAGGCCCTCAGCCCGCGCTGTGATAACCGGATTATCCGGATCGACATCAAGGTAGGCAGCATAAAGAGCACGTGCATCGGCAAGCCGTCCGTTCCGCTCCAGGAAGCTGCCATAGGTTTCGACCACCCTAAAATCGTCTTGACCGTCCCGCTCAAAGACCTCGGCAAAGGCGGCCTCCGCCTCGGCCCCTTCGCCGAGTTGATCGAGGATCAGCGCCTTGTGAAAGACCGGGATCGCACTGGACGCTGCGACGGCGGAGAACTGATCAAGCGAGCCAAGGGCCGCCTTTGAATTGCCCTCACCGGCATAGGTCCACCCGTTCAGTAGGGAGACGATTAGTTGATTGTACAGCCCACCTGAGGCCTCTTTAAAATCGGCGCGCGCTGCTTCCATCCGCCCTGCGCGCATCTCCCGCAAGCCAAGCGCCAGCCGAGCGATCCGATTGTTCGGCCGCTCTGCAACGAGCCGGTCGGCAAGGCGCATGGCTTTGTCGACCGACCCGGCCGACACCTCGAGCAAAAAGGACCGCTCCAGAATGACGAGGTTGCTGGGGTCGTTCTTTAGGGCCTGCTCATAATAAGCGGCCGCCGCATCCATGTCCCTATCGAGGCCCGCATGGCGGGCTGCGAGATAACTGCCGAAGAGGCTGTCGCTTTCACGGGCTGCCGCGATTTTCGCGTCCCGGGCGCCGGTTAGGCCGCCGAGCGTCGAGACAGTCGGAAAGCTCTGGCAACCAGCCAAAAACATCGCGCTGGCTATGAGCCCAGCGGCCACGGCGGACTTGCCGGGACGGGCCGAACGCTTGGCCGTGCGCGACACGATTGCGGTTACTCCAGACGATGCCATGGGGGGCTCCTGCGTTCGCAGTGAGAGGGGGACGCAGACCTTAAAACACCATCCGATCAATTGGAATCCGGTAACTGTGCTCTGGCGACGATCACCTGACCCAATACGCCGTTTGGGTTTTCTAGGCGCCCTCGCGGCTCACATATTCGGGTAATTCGGCCCGCCGCCGCCCTCCGGCACCACCCAATTGATGTTTTGGCTCGGATCTTTGATGTCGCAGGTTTTGCAGTGCACGCAGTTTTGCGCGTTAATTTGGAAGTGGGGCATGTCCGCCCCGTTCTCCACAACCTCGTAAACCCCTGCCGGGCAGTACCGCTGCGCTGGCTCGGCATAGGTTGGAAGATTGACGGCAATCGGGATCGATTCGTCTTTCAAGGTCAGGTGGATCGGCTGATCTTCCTCGTGATTGGTGTTCGATAGGAACACGGAGGAAAGTTTGTCGAAGCTGATGACACCATCGGGTTTTGGATAGTCAATCGGCTTGGCCTTGTCCTTCGGTTTTAACGTCTCAAAGTCGGCCTTGCCGTGTTTGAGCGTGCCGAACAGCGAAAAGCCGAGCGTGTTGGTCCACATATCAAGGCCGCCAAGCGGAACGCCCAAGGCCGTCCCCAACCGCGACCAGAGCGGCTTAACGTTCCGTACCCGATGTAGGTCTTTATAGACGTGACTGGCTTCATAGGCCGTCACATAATCGGTTAACTCATCGGCTTCTCGGCCGGCAATCACCGCATCGACCGCAGCTTCCGCGGCCAACATGCCGGTCTTCATGGCGTTATGGCTGCCTTTAATCCGCGGGACATTAACAAACCCCGCTGAGCAGCCGATCAACGCACCGCCTGGGAAAATCAGTTTGGGAACCGACTGCAATCCCCCTTCGGTAATCGCCCGAGCGCCATAAGAGAGGCGTTTTCCCCCCTCAAAATAGGGGCGAACATCCGGGTGCTGCTTATAGCGCTGAAACTCATCGAACGGTGAGAGATAGGGATTTGAGTAATTGAGGTGAACCACAAAGCCCACGGCAACGAAATTGTCGCCGAAGTGATAGAGGAACGAGCCGCCACCGGTGGTGTTATCCAGCGGCCAACCCATGGTATGCAACACGAGGCCAGGCCGGTGCTTTTCAGGATCAATCTGCCATAGTTCTTTAAGGCCGATGCCGAACTTTTGCGGATCGCGCCCCTCCGACAAATCGAAGTGCTTGATGAGATATTTGCTGAGGGAGCCGCGCACCCCTTCGCCAAACAGCGTGTATTTGCCGTGCAGCTCCATGCCCTGGGTGTAGCCGCCCTTCTTCTCCCCGTCCCGGCCGATGCCGAAATCGTTGGTGGCGACACCCTTGACGCTACCGTCCTCGCGGAACAACACCTCCGAGCACGCAAAACCGGGGTAGATCTCCACCCCCAGGGCCTCAGCCTGTTCGGCGAGCCAGCGGCATAAATTGCCAAGACTGCAGATGTAATTGCCGTGATTGGACATCAGCGGCGGCATGGGAAAGTTGGGAATGCGGATCGACCCGGCAGGACCGAGAAATAAAAACCGGTCGTCGGTGACCTCGGTCTCCATCGGGGCGCCCTGCTCCTTCCAATCGGGGAGCAATTCATCAAGGGAGATCGGATCGACGACGGCGCCGGACAATATGTGAGCGCCGACCTCAGAACCCTTTTCAAGCACGCAGATGCTAATTTCCTGGTCCCGTTCGGCCGCGACCTGCTTGGCGCGGATCGCTGCCGAAAGGCCCGCTGGCCCGGCCCCAACAATCACCAGGTCATATTCCATGAACTCGCGTTCTGGCGCGACTTCAGACATAGTCTACTCCTCAACGGTCGGGGCCAAGATGGACGAAGGTGTGTGGAGGGCGTCGAGTTGTTCCACAACCTCGGCGCGTCTGGCAAGGCACCGATCTGTTTATCGCGGCTGATTAGAAAACGCAGCCCAACGAGGGAATACAGCCCCTTGCAATCGACGTACTCTTCGGCCGACATGCGTCAATGGTTGCGTTGGTATGACGCGATGGGGGTGGATGTCGTTGTCGGCGAGACCCCCGTCAACCGTCTGAAGCGCGCGGAAGAAGCCGGAGGCGGCACCGCCCCTACGCCAAACGCCCCAACCTCACCGGGTACTCAAGGCCAGTCTCCCCCCCAGGGCCATCCGTCCCATCCGGCCCCTCTCCCCGCGAGCCCGTCCCAGGCTGCGTCGCCAGCCCGGCCTCAAGGGGGTGTGGTGCCCCATAATGAGACGGTCGAAAACGCGCGGGCGCTCGCCGCCTCGGCCGCATCGCTTGAGGATCTCAGAAAGGCATTGGAGGCCTTTGACGGCTGCGCCCTTAAAACCACAGCCCACACGCTGGTGTTTGCCGCAGGCCACGCCTCCGCGCGGCTGATGGTCATCGGGGAAGCGCCAGGCAAGGATGAGGACCGCCAAGGGCTGCCCTTTGTGGGTCGCAGCGGCCAATTATTGGACCGGATGCTCATCGCCATTGGGCTCAGCCGCTCGGAAGAAGGCGACAATGGCGCCTATGTAACCAACATGCTGCCCTGGCGCCCGCCAGGCAACCGCAACCCGACACCGGAGGAATGCGACCTCTGCTTTCCCTTCCTGGAGCGGCACATCGATCTTGTGGACCCGGACCTCATCCTGGCCCTGGGGGGCACCGCGGCGAAATACCTTTTAAAGACAACAACCGGCATCATGCGCAGCCGCGGCCGCTGGGGGAGCTTGCGAATCGGGGAGCGTTCCATTCCGGTGATGCCGACTTTCCATCCGGCCTATTTACTCCGGCAAAGTGGGCAGAAAGGTCTGGCCTGGCAGGACTTGCTTGCCGTGCGCGCGCGCCTTGACGACACTCCGGCCAATTGACGGATCCGATGACACATATCGCGCAGATTGGACGGGCTGCAGGCTGGCGCTTGCAGGCCTTGCGTGCCGCATCTCTTGGCCTGGCGCTCGCTATGGGCGCGGCGCTAACGCTGGCCGCTGCTGCAGCCCTGACGCCGTTGGAGGCCCAAGCCAGCACCTTTCGCGTCCTCTCAGAGGCTGATGTCGCGACCTATCGCGAGATCTTCTCCCTGCAAGAGCGCGGCAAGATGGCCGCGGCCAAGCGGCTTTTCTCTGAGGTCGAGAACGACCTCCTCATGGGGCATGTCCTGCACCAGCGTTACCTGCACCCGACCGCCTATCGCTCCTCATACCGCGAACTCAGCGCTTGGCTTGACCGCTACCGGGACCATCCAAGCGCCTCGCGGATTTATCGCTTAGCGCAAAAACGCCGCCCCTCGGGCACCGTGGCACCGAAACGACCGGAGCCACGCCCCTGGCGTGCCCGGCCTGACAGTCATGGTGTCGACGGTACACCGCCCCGCCGGCGCGGCACAGCCGGACGCCAGGCCCGCACGATTGAGCGGCACGTCATATCCTTGATCCGGCGCGAGCGGCCGACCCAGGCCCTCGGCGTCTTAAACACCTCCGACAGCCGCAGGCGCCTCACCAGCCATGAACACCGCTATCTGCAAAGCCGGATCGCGCACTCCTATTTCATCGAGAATGTGGACCGGAAGGCGTTCGACTTGGCGGCGAAAGTCGCGACAGCCGATCGGGCCCGAGTGCCGCTTGCGGACTGGACGGCCGGGCTCGCGGCCTGGCGGCTTGGCGACTTTGCATCCGCCCGCACGCATTTCTTGGCAGTAGCCAAAGGGACCGGGTCTGACGAGATCAAGGCGGCCGGTGCGTTTTGGGCCGCGCGGGCAAGTTTGCGTGCTGGGGCGCCGGATGCCGCCCTCCGGGCCCTGCACTCGGCAGCAGACCGCACCGACAGCTTTTACGGGCTGCTCAGTGCGCGGCTGCTTGGCCGGCGCCTGTCGCTAGCAAGCACACCGCCGCCGGTGGATGAGAAGGCGATAGGGGCGGTGTTGCGCCGCTCGCAAGTGGCCAGGGCCGGCGCGCTTGCCCAAATCGGAGAAACCGGACGCGCAGAGGATGAATTTGCCAGGGCCCACGGCAAGGCCTCGGCCACCGACGATGCTGCGCTGCTCGCCCTTGCCACCGCGTGGGATCTGCCCTCAGGCCAATTGCTCGTCGGCGATTACACCGCCTCGCCAAGTCTGGCGATGGCCCGCTATCCCCTCCCCAAGCTCGAGCCCAAGGGCGGGTTCATCCTCGACGAAGCACTGGTTT
>JBCDJA010000058.1:0-9811 GCA_038748465.1 Pseudomonadota bacterium | reverse complement strand
GAAAAACGATCCGGCTGTCATTCGTGCCTATCTTGGGGAAGACGAAGACGAGGCATTGCCGGAGATCATCGAGGCCGATCTGTCGCCCGAGGACCCTGCCGGGGACACGCCATGAGCGAGCCTATCCTCAGTGTCGAGGGGGTGGAGACCTTCTATGGCAATATCCAGGCCCTTTATGGCATCGACCTTACGGTCGGGCGCGGAGAGATTGTCACCCTAATCGGCAGCAATGGCGCCGGCAAAACCACACTCCTGATGACCATTTGCGGCGCTGTGAGGGCCCGCGGGGGGCGAGTGGTGTTTGACGGGCAGGACATCACCAAATTGCCGACCCATCAGATCATCCGCCTGGGGATCGCCCACGCGCCCGAGGGGCGGCGGATCTTTCCGCGCATGACCGTGCTTGAGAATTTACAGCTCGGAGCAACGGTGCTTGGCGCCGAAGCGGATACCTCAACAGACCTTGAGCGCGTGTTTCATCTCTTTCCGCGGCTCGCGGAGCGGCAGGGACAGCGCGGCGGCACGCTGTCGGGCGGTGAGCAACAAATGCTGGCAATCGGCCGTGCCCTAATGAGCCGGCCTCGGCTCCTCCTCCTTGACGAGCCCTCGCTGGGTCTTGCCCCCCTTATCGTCAAACAGATCTTCAAAGCGATCGCAGACATCAACCGGGAGGAGGGCACAACAATCTTTTTGGTCGAGCAGAACGCCTTCCTCGCGCTCAAAGCAGCAGACCGGGGATATGTCACCGTCAATGGACGCGTTTCCATGACGGGCACGGGGGCAGACCTACTGGCGCGGCCGGAGATCCGGCAAGCCTATTTGGAGGGGGGGCGCCATTGAGCGGGCTATTGGGCAACTCGCTGCCGGTTTTTCTCGGCGTCACCGTGGTGCTCCATGGGGGTGCGGCGCTGGCGACAGGCCGAGCGCTCGCGGCGGGATGGCGGCCCTGGTGGCAGGCGGTCGGGTATTCGGTGTTGCTCGGCGCCTCGGCCAGGTTTCTCAGCTTTGCGCTTTTTGAGGGGGCGCTGTTGAGCCTCTCGGGGTTTTTGATCAGCTCCCTTGTGTTGATCGGCTTTGCGCTTCTTGCCTACCGCGCCACCTGGACGGCCAATCTTGTTCGGCAATATCCGTGGGTCTACGAGCGGCGAGGCCCTTTATTTGTCACAGAAAAACCGGGGTCTCGTTGATTAACGGGCGCCTTACCATGCACTCTGGTAAGGATTTGCTGCCGAAGTGCTCCCACTTACCTGCAAGCACTTACCTGCCTGCACCCAGTTGCAATAACTTATCTGCAGACCCCGGCCCCGATTTCGCCCACACTCCTTGCTAGGGATCGTTCGGTGCCACCAGCTGGGGCCCTGACAGGGCCCCTTGGGGACTGCGATCACAGGAGGACTTTGATGCGTTTTTCTCTTCGTTTGGCGACAGCGACAGCCATTGGTCTTGCACTCGGGGCGGGCAGTGCCGCCGCTGAAATGGTGATTGGCGTCGCCGGGCCGATGACCGGGCAATACGCGGCATTCGGCAACCAATTTAAGTTGGGCGCCGAGCAGGCCGTGAAAGACATCAACGCAGCGGGCGGCATCCTCGGCGAGCCGATCAAAATCGAAATCGCTGACGATGCCTGCGACCCGAAACAAGCCGTCGCTGTGGCCAACGACATGGCCGCAAAAGGGATTGCCTTCGTTGCCGGGCATTTCTGCTCTGGCTCGTCCATTCCCGCAAGTGCGGTCTATGAGGAAGAAGGGATCATCCAGATTTCCCCAGCCTCCACTAATCCTAAATTCACCGATGAGGGCGGCGATAACGTCTATCGCGTTTGTGGCCGGGACGACCAACAAGGCGGGGTCGCTGGTGCGCTAATCGCTGCGGACTATGCAGACAAAAACGTCGCTATCATCCACGACAAGACCGCCTATGGCAAAGGCCTTGCCGATGAGACTAAGAAGGCGATGAATGCGGCGGGTAAGGAAGAAACCCTCTATGAGGCGATTACCGCCGGTGAGAAAGATTACGCCGCCCTCGTCTCAAAAATGAAAGCCAACAACATCGAGATCGTGTTCCTCGGCGGGTATCACACCGAGGCGGGCTTGATCGTCAAGCAAATGCGCGACCAAGGCCTTGAGGCGGTCCTCATGGGCGGCGATGCGCTGGTGACGACGGAATATTGGGACATTACAGGCGATGCCGGTGCCGGCACGCTGATGACCTTCAGCCCGGATCCACGCAAGAACCCGGACGCCGCGCCGGTGGTTCAGTCCTTCACCGATGCGGGCGTTAATCCCGAAGGCTATGTGCTTTATACCTATGCCGCGATCCAGACCTACAAAGCCGCCGTTGAGAAGGCTGGGTCCACCGACACGGCTGCGGTTATCGCGGCCCTGGACAGCACCGAGTTCGACACGGTGCTCGGCAAATTCACCTTCGATGAGAAGGGCGATGTCTCGTTGCCGGGTTACGTTGTCTACGAATGGGCAGGCGGGTCTTACGACTACCTGGAAGAGTAGGCCAATCGATAAACCGAGCGTATATCCTTGCAGGCGGGTGGCTTTGGCCATCCGCCTGTAGGCGCTCGATCATCACGTTGGAAGGATCACTGTTCCGTCATCGGCCCCGGTGGGCCCTTGCGGATTTTGAGGGAAGGACCAGCAATGAAGAAATCAATGAAAAGCCTTGTCGCCGGATTGACGGTTGCAGGGGTGGGTCTCATGAGCACGGCTGCGCTAACGCCGGTGGCCGCGAAGTCAACATTTTTCGCGATCGGCACGGGTGGCCCGACGGGCGTTTACTTCGTGGTCGGTAATGCGATCTGCCGCATGGTGCACAAAGAAGCTGCAGAAGGTCGGAGCGAGGGACGCAAGCACGGTCTTCGTTGCTCGGCCCCCTCCACAGGTGGGTCCGTGTACAACATCAACCAGATTAAGGAAGGCGAGCTGGAGTTCGGCGTTGCCCAGTCCGATTGGCAATACCACGCCTTTAACGGCACGAGTAAATTTGAAGGCAACCAATTTGAAAAGGTCCGGGCTGTGTTCTCTGTCCACCCGGAGCCGTTCCAAATCATTGCCGGCGAAGGCACTGAGATCAAAAGTTGGGACGATCTGGCTGGCAAAACCGTCAATCTCGGCAATCCGGGCTCTGGCCAGCGCGCGACCTTTGGGGAGCTGATGACGGCTCACGGGGTCGATGAAAGCTACTTTAAGGCGACCAGCGAGCTGACCTCGTCAGAGCAATCGGCGGCCCTTTGCGATGGCAAAATCGATGCTTATGGCTACACCGTCGGTGTGCCGAATGCTGGGGTTGCCCAGGCAACCGACGGATGCGGAGCGTATATCGTCGATCTGCAAACCGATGCTGTGAAGAAGCTGGTGGAAGACAATCCGTTCTATGCGTTTTCCACGATCCCGGCTGAGACCTATAAAACCACGGAAGCTGATGTCACCACCTTCGGTGTCATGGCGACTTTCGTCACGAGCGCTGACGTGGCCGATGATGTTGTGTATGAGGTGGTTCGGGCAGTATTTGAGAATCTTGATGATTTCAAGCAGTTGCACCCGGCCTTCCAAAACCTTGACCCGGCGCGCATGGTAAGCGACGGGATTTCTGCCCCGTTTCACCCGGGTGCGGAAAAATACTTCAAGGAGAAAGGCCTGCTCTAAGGTCCTTCACTCGATCTGATTAGGGGCGGTCCGCTTGCGGATCGCCCTTTTTTTTGACTGCGGGCAACGCAAGGGCCACACTCGGCTGCTCTGATCCTGGCGAAATGACAAGGGTAGGCGATGTCCTCAGATGCTGACTTCGAGACGGCGACAAAATCCCGCGACCTCGCGGATATCGCGGCGCAGCCGGAGCAGGGAGCCCATTTGCGGTCCGTCGCACTCATCGCCTTTTGCTGGTCCGCGTTTCAGCTGTGGTTTGCCTCGCCCTTCAATGTTGGGGTGATCTCCGATGTGCCGGCCCGCGCCGTTCATCTGTGCTTTGCAATCACCTTGTGTTTTTTGTTGTTCCGCGCCAGGCCTGGCAGCCGCCGGGAATCGGCGACTCCGCTTGATCTGCTTTTGCTCGGTTTGGGTGCGTTTGCGACACTTTATCTTTGGTTGGCCTACAAAGACGGTTGGTTTACCGATCTTTTGACCGGTATTTTTGGCCTCTTCGGAGTGGCACCGGCACGGGACGGCCTGGACCTCGCCTTGACCGAGCGTCCCGGCATTCCGCTCAAGCTTGCCGCCGGCGAGACCATTATTCCCTTCGAATTCATCATCGGCATTCTCGGCATTGGCGCACTGTTGGAAGCGACGCGCCGGTCCATCGGGCTGCCGCTTGTGATCGTCTGCTTGCTGTTCTTTCTCTACTCGATTTTCGGCCAATCCATGCCGGAGCTGATCTCCCACAAGGGGGTCTCGCCGGAGCGCCTCGTCGCCTATCATTGGTTCGATGGGGAGGCGATCTTCGGCATGGCGCTCGATGTGTCGCTCAGCCCGATTTTCCTCTTTGTGCTGTTTGGGGCGCTGCTCGACCGGGCTGGGGCAGGGCATTATTTTATCCAGCTTGCCTTCGCCCTGGTGGGGCGGTTCCGGGGCGGGCCGGCCAAGGCCTCAATCCTTGCCTCGGGCATGACCGGCATGATCTCCGGCTCGTCGGTTGCCAACACCGTCACGACGGGCAATTTCACCATCCCGCTTATGAAAAAATCCGGCATGCCGGCCACCAAAGCAGGCGCGATTGAAGTCGCAGCCTCCGTCAACGGACAAATCATGCCACCGATCATGGGGGCCGCGGCCTTTGTGATGGCGGAGTTCATCGGTATTTCCTATTTCGATGTCATCTACCACGCCTTTTTGCCGGCGGTGATCGCCTATCTGGCGCTGCTTTATTTGTCCCATCTCGAAGCGTTGAAGCTCGGCATGACGCCGATGGACGAAAGCGAGATCCCGCGGGTGGGGCCAACCTTCCGCTCGGGCGCGCATTTCCTGATCCCCATCGCGCTCTTGATTTACTTGATGCTGGTTGAGCGTCTCACCCCCGACACTTCGGTCTTTTACGCCATCCTGCTACTCATCGCGATCATCATTGGGCAGCGCTTTTTAAGCCCCCATTTTGATGGCACCGCCCAAGACCGGCTCAAGGGCGCCATGCGCGATGTGTTCAACGGCTTTGTCGCCGGCGCGCGGAACATGGCAGGCGTGGCCGTAGCCATCGGGGCGGCGGGTATCGTTGTCGGGGCCGTGAGTTCCACCGGCTTGTCGAACGCGCTTGTGGGTTTCGTGGAGGCGATTTCCGGCGGCAACATCATCATCCTCCTGATCATGACGGCCGTGCTCTGCCTGCTCTTGGGCCTGGGGCTCCCCACAACGGCAAATTACCTGGTGGTGGCCTCCATCCTAGCGCCGGTCGTTCTGGAGGTGGGCGCCTCGTCAGGGCTCGTTGTGCCGCTGATCGTTATCCATCTCTTTGTGTTTTATTTCGGTCTGATGGCGGATGTAACGCCGCCCGTCGGCCTTGCGGCCTATGCTGCCTCGGCAATCTCGCGCGCAGACCCCATTGCAACCGGCGCCCAGGCCTTCATGTACGAGATCCGGACGGCAATTCTGCCCTTTGTCTTTGTGTTCAATACCCAGCTTCTCCTCATCGGTATCGATAATGTGTTTGAGGGGATTCTCGTTTTCGTCAGCTCACTGTTGGCCATCCTCTGTTTTGCCTCGCTCACCCAGCGGTGGATTTTCACGCGCTTGTCGTTGGCGGAGGTCGCGCCGCTCATTCTGGCGATGACGCTGCTGTTTAGGCCCGATCTTTATCTCGACGGGGTCTCTCCGCCTTATCGCGCGGTGCCCTTGAGCGAGACCGGCATTGCAGCCACGGACCTCGCGGACGGGGAAGACGTGCGCATAAGGATTGTCCGAGATACTCCCTATGGCGAACGTCGGCGCGTTGCCGTCCTCACGCCTCAGGAGCTTGGAGGGGTGCTCTCGGCGGAGAGTTTGGGCGCCACGATAGCGCCGGAGGGCGAGGGGTGGATCATCAGCGAGACGCGCTTTTTGGGCCTTGCGGAAACCAAAGGCTTGCAGCCCTTTGATCAGGTGCGCGATGTGCGCATTGCCCGGCCGGATCGTCCGACGCGGCATTGGTTCACGCTGCTCGGCTTTATGGTGCTTGGCGGTGTGTTGTGGAACCAGCGTCGTCGCATGCAGGCGGATGCGGTGAAGGCGCTTGCCTAAATAAGAGGTGAGTACGGACTATTAAGGGGCCGGTCGGTCGCCCTCTGAAACCGGGTCGCTCGCACCCTCCGGCGGCGGCCCATCGGTCTCCGGCTCTTCGTTTGCCAGCGCGTCGTTTTCCGGTGTCTCCTCGATCAGGCCGGCCTCGGTGAGGACGCTTTCCGGGTCCTTGCCTTGAGCGATCGCGACTTGCCGCAATCGCGCCTCGACAATCTGCAGCCAGGGCGCATCGGCGGGTGACGCGCGAGCAAGACGCACAAAGAGCCCCTCAGCGGTCTCCGGATCGCCGCGCTGCATGGCACCGAACCCCAAAAAGTAAAGCGCCGTCGGATCGCCGGGCCGAACCCGGTCGACTTCCTCAAAGATCGCGCGCGCCTCCTCGCCGACCTCACCGCCAGCGGCAAACACCAACGCCTCGCCGTACCCGGCAAGGGCATCGGCGCTGCGCGCGGTCACATCGATGGCGCGTTCAAAAGCTGAGACCGAGGCCTCGAAGGCCCGCGCTTCCGCCAAAGCCCGCCCCAGCGCAAGCCACACCGCGCCGTTCTCGGGCTCTGCGGCGGCCCGCGCGCGCAAGGTCGCAATAGCCGGGTTTCGGGTCAGCGCCGCCTCGCTCGGCTCGCGCGCTTGCTCAAGGCGGGCGAGCGCGGCCCGGCGCTCTGCCTCAAACGCCGCAATCGGGTCCTCCGGCATGCTCGCCAGGTGGCCGACAAGCACCCAGCTGATAGGCCCCAGGAGACCGACGGCAAAGACCACCAAGAGGCCCGCGACAGGTTTCTCGGCGATGGTTCTCATAAAACGGTGGAGGCGGCTGACCATAAACCCGGTTCTAAAAGATGCGTAACCTAAGACCAACTAACGCATCTGTCGGTCCCTCCCAAAAAATCGCCTCGATTATGACAACTCGTTGAAATGTCATGAGTGACAGGGCCTCGCGCCTTGGTAAAAGGCACGTGCCAAGAGGCTGGGGCGCGTTGTGTCCTTGCAAAGTAAAGGGGTGGGGTGTGACCGATCCGTGTATTTGGGGACGGCGGCAGCGGACGGGGGTTGGGCTGGTGGCCCTTGCAACGCCCGTTTTTGTGCTCGCGCTTGCCCTCCAAAGCGCGGCGCAAACCGGTCCCGATGCCAGCCCCGCTCTTGGCGAGCGCGGCGCGCGCGGCGATCCCAGCGAGGGAAGTGGGGCGCCGCCGGGGGACACGCCGGGCGGTGTTGCGCCTGAGACCGCACCCGATGAACGTGAGGGGAAGGCGCGCAAGACGGAGGAGGCAGAGCCGTCAAGCGGCCTTTTTAACCGGGAGAGCGCGCCCAAGGTTGACTTCGATGTGGCCTATCCTGACGACCTCGACAAAGATCTGCACACAGCCCTAAAAGCCGTCTCAACGCTAGAGGATAAATCCCTGCCCGCGCCGGCGACCCTAGGGCAGGTTTTGCAGCGCGCCGACCAAGATATGGACCGCTTTAAAAAGGTGCTTCAATCGCGCGGGTATTTTGCAGGCGCCGCGACCTACCGTGTAGACCGCTCCGGTGATCCGCTAACAATTCGTATAAGGATTGACGAGGGGGAGGTGTTTCGCCTTGCCCTGTTTGATATCATTTACGCTTCGCCGGTCACGACGGAAGATGCCCCCCGAGATGCACCAGATGTGGGCCTTGCGATCGATGGGCCCGTCACCCCAGCGCAGATCGTAGCGGCCGAGCAATTGATCCAGGCGCGGCTGTCGCGCGGTGGGCATCCTTTCGTGACCGTTGAGGAACGCTCGGCCCGTGCCAACCTGCAGGATAGCACCTTATCGGTTGTGTTGCGTGTCGCCCCCGGGCCTGCCGCGCGGTTTGGCAAGACCCGATATGAGGGGGTCGATCGGGTAGAGGAAGATTTCATTCGCCGGAACCGTCCGTGGAAGGAAGGCGATATATTTGACACACGGCGCCTTGCAGAATTTGATGAGGCCCTGGAAACAACGGGACTGTTTGAGACCGCGGCTGTGCGGGCTGACGAGACGGTGGGGGCGGATGGGTTGCTGCCGGTAACCGTTACCATCAAGGAACGCAAGCCCCGCATCGTTCAATTGGGGCTCAAATACTCAACGACCAACGGGGTGGGCGTCACCGCCTCGTGGACCCATCGCAATTTGTTTGGCTATGGTGAGCGGCTGACCGCCAAGGCCGATTTGGCGCAGAACCGTCGTCTTATCGGGCTTGACTATCAGATCCCGCAATTTACCGGCCGCCGGCAAACGGCCTTCGCGCAAACGCAGATCTTGCAAGAAACCTCCGATGCCTTTGAAGAAGACAGCTGGACCACCGCAGCCGGCCTTGAAAAAACCTTCACGCGCTCGTTCTCGCTGTCGGCGGCCATCGCGCTCGACATTGCCAATGTGACCGATTTGTCGGTGGACCCGGAAGAGGAGCAAGCAACCCAGCTCGTGTCCTTTCCGCTGACCGCCCGCTTCGACAACACAGACAGCCTGCTCGATCCGACCCGCGGTGTGCGCACTGCCGCCAGCATTGAGCCGCATACGGGCCTTTTAGAAAACGAGGCACTGACGTTCTTTTCAAGCGAGCTCAACGCCTCGACCTATCTGCGCCTTGTTGATAGCGGACGTTTGGTGCTTGCCGGGCGAACGCGCCTTGCCTCGATCAGCGGCGCGGAAACCGATGATCTGCCTGCAGATGAACGGTATTATGCCGGTGGTGGCGGCTCGTTGCGCGGCTATGGCTTTCGTGAGGCCGGGCCGTTGAGCGATGACGACGACCCCCTTGGCGGCACCAGTGCCTTTGAGGCGGGGCTCGAATTGCGGGGTTATGTCACCCAGGCTTTCGGCCTTGCGGGATTTGTCGAAGGGGGCAACGTCTATGACAGCACGGTGCCCGAATTTGGCGAGGATTTGCTGTGGTCGGCGGGTCTGGGACTGCGCTACCGCACCCCGGTCGGCCCAATCCGAGCTGACATCGCCGTGCCTCTCGACAGGCGCGATCTCGATGCGCCCTTCCAATTTTATGTCAGCATTGGGCAGGCCTTCTGAATGACCGATACGGACCAAAACCCTAAAAAACGCCGCCGCCCGATCTGGCACTACGCCTTGGCCGTTCCGGTCGGCCTTGTCGGCTTGGCGGTCATCCTTGTGGTTGTCGCGGTCCTGGCGCTGCAAATTCCGACGGTTCAGAACCGGGTACTGATGGCTGCAACCCTGGCAGCCGAGGGGGCCGGGCTCACGGTGACCTATGAGAGGGCGCGGGGGCTTTTGCCGCGCTCGCTTGAGGTGAGTGGCCTTGAGATCGCCGATGAGAACGGCGTTTTTTTCAGCGCTGATCAGGTGCGCCTCGTATGGTCGCCGCTTGCCCTGGTGACCGGCACCGCTCGGGTGCGTGTAGCCGCGCTCGATGCCGGGCGCCTCGAGCGCCTGCCGGTTTTAGAGGCGTCGGAGGGTCCGGCGGAGCCTGAGGCGGCGCCCCCTGGCGAGCCCTTCGCCGAATTGCCGGTGCGCGTGGTGTTGGATGATGTGTCGATCCGGTCTTTGTTCCTTGGCCAAGCCGTTACGGGGACGGAGGATCTTGTGGTGTCGGTGGAGGCTGAGGCCAAGGGGGCGGGCGATGCTCTT